>JADEXW010000137.1 GCA_015206935.1 Pseudanabaenaceae cyanobacterium LEGE 13415
GTTATTGCAGTTTTATCAATGGCGCATATTTAAACGTTCCAGGACTGAGATTCGACTCTGATAAAGCGAAAATTCTGGGTGATCCAGGACAAATTGGACGATTTCTTTCTGTTCCAACCTTGCAAGGAAACGAGAATTTACTGCGTGAATTAGTGCGAAACTTCCGACGATTAGAACAGATTGCAGATGCAAATCAAATTGACTACCTCACTCAGACTTTACGATCGCGTCAACTCAAACGCTTGTTGTTTGGAACCGATTTGAATACGGCAAACTTAGCGAGATTAAAACAAATCGGATTCAGTGACTCTCAAGCGAATGCAATTATTCAACGCCGCAAAGATCAACCATTTCGGAATTTAACGGAATTACTTAGCGTCGATCAAATTGGCATTGCGACTTATATCAACGTTCGCGATCGCGTAATCGCCTCTGATCCATTGCCGACTGCATTAAATATTTGGCGAAAAACCTCGATCGCATTTCAATGGATCAGTCTGAGCCTTCTCTTATTACTCAGTCGAAATGGAACGAGTTTTTGGTTAATTTTCGGAATCGGAATCGTCACGGTTTCCTATTTCAGCGTTTTATTTTGGGTAGTCGATCGAGTTCGCAGACGATATCCCAAACCGATTTTGCCCACCCTTTCCGAACTGATTTCGACCCTCAGTTTTGCGATCGTCTTATTTTTGGTTGGATTAACCGCAGTGATTCAAGCGGCAGATCGACCATTCATTACTCTGTTGTGGTTATCGATCGTCGTGATCCCGATTCCTTTAATCATCATTGGATTGCTCTATCGTCAAGGTC
The DNA here is from genome assembly GCA_015206935.1 of Pseudanabaenaceae cyanobacterium LEGE 13415. Taxonomy (GTDB): domain Bacteria; phylum Cyanobacteriota; class Cyanobacteriia; order Leptolyngbyales; family Leptolyngbyaceae; genus Leptolyngbya. The sequence continues at coordinate 811 of JADEXW010000137.1, forward strand.
GATATCATCCACTCATGGAGGTCAGTTACTTTTCAGAAGAAGGCACACTTCGACAACTCCGAATTCTCGTCGGTAGACTTCCCACGATTCCAAGATACCCACTCTTTCGAGAGCGCTATTTACCAATATTGTGGGATCGAAAATGGAACTGGTTGAACTATTTCGACTTCAGCTTTAACAACTTCATCCGCTTCGGATTCAACGACATTCGACTGCGCGACGAACACATCCCCGGACTTGTTTCCGCCCTCGTCTGGTATCAATGGGTATTAGGAACCCTATACATTGCATTACTATTGTGGACTCTCTCCCGGACGATTCCAGGATTGAACCTCTTGATCTACTTTAGGTAGGAAAACAATATAGAGACAGGATTTCAAAAAAGTGATTCGTTTTCATCTTTGCTTCTAAAATCAATGCAGTTACAAAACAAATTCTTGCTTTTGTCCAGTTTGTCCAGGCAAAATCAGGGAAATATGGTTAACATACTGCGTTCGGTCAGGCACTCAGCCTGTGAATGACCCGTAAAAAACTCGCAAATTCCGGTCTCATTGCATACAATTGAAGTCCGAAATTTGCGAAGCTCCGAGTTCAAATCGAAATAATGGTGTGATGAGGGTACCTGTGAAAAGCGTCAATCAACAACGTCCTACTAAGAAGAAAGCACAACCAACCAAACCTAAAGCGGGACAACCGATAAAAGCAGGTCAATCTCCCAAACCGGGACAACCTCGCAAGAAAAAACCCGCAAAGCGATCGAAAGGAATGCGATTGCTATTTATGGCGCTTTCTCTCAGTGGAATTGCAATGATTTCCGCAACCGCTGGCGCTCTTTTGGCAGTGTCCCTCGCCAGTACTCCTCTAATGCAGCGGCAACTTTCACCGTCTGAAGCCTCGATTTTTAGTAAAGGCGATCGCTTTTCGACGCGAATGAGTTTGCAACTTCCTGCCTTAACTCGCCCCGTGAATATCCTCGTTCTCGGTACAAAAGTGCTTACAACCGATGTGGGCAATGCACCAGAACACTTAAAGAATCTGCCGTATCAAGCCTTAGTCAATTCATTCGAGGGCTTAACCGATACAATGTTACTGCTCCGATTTGATCCGGAGAGTAAAAAAGTTGTAGTGATGTCGATTCCGCGTGATACTCGCACCTACATCGCGAATCACGGCATGACCAAAATCAATGAAGCGAACTATTACGGGGGGCCTGCGCTCAGTGCAAAATCCGTGAGCGAACTGCTTGGCGGAGTCGGTATCGATCGATATATCACAATCAATGTTCAAGGCGTTCAAGCGCTCGTTGATGCGCTGGGTGGCGTAACCGTTCACGTCCCCAAAGATATGAAGTATCAGGACGACAGCCAACGGCTCTACATCAATCTCAAAGCTGGACGGCAACAGTTAGACGGCAATAAAGTCTTACAGCTTCTGCGCTATCGACACGATGAGAATGGTGACATCGGACGAATTCAGCGTCAACAAATGGTGATGCGTGCCTTGATGGAACAATCGCTGAATCCAACGACTGTGGCTCGATTCCCTAGCTTGCTGGGCGTGGTGCAATCTCACATTGATACAAATCTTACTGTGGAAGAACTCGTGGCACTAACGGGATTTGCTTCACAGGTGAATCGATCGAATACCAAAATGCTGATGGTTCCGGGCGAATTTAGCTCGCCTGGTGAATATAAGGCAAGTTACTGGCTGCCAAATCCCGATCGCATTAAAGGCATGATGGCGCAGTACTTCAACTTCGGAACTTCTACCCTAGAATCTCCTGATCCAGCATCGATTAAAATCGCGATTCAAGACAGCACTAAGCAAACGAAGAGTGTTGAAACTGCGATGTCTGCCTTAGATAAAGCGGGCTATGGGAACGTTTACGAAGGTCAAGAATGGAGCGAACCCTTAAGCGTCACTCGAATTGTTGCAGAGTGGGGCGATGTGAGTAGTGCGGAAGCGATTCGTCGTGCTTTGGGCTTTGGAGAAGTGCGAATCGAGAATACCGGAGATCTGCGATCGGATGTGACCATTCAACTCGGTCGAGATGCACTGCAACCGAGAAAGCCTGTTAAGCGATCGACTTCAGACGCGCCACAACCTGCAAATAAACTCTCGAATTAGTAGACTCAGCGCTAAACTGAAACCATCCTGTTTTGAGATTAGCGCTGATGACTGTCACTTCTCCATCCGCCTCAACTCGATCGCGCCTCTACACACCAGAGGAATATCTCGCGCTGGAAGACAAAGCCGACTTCCGCAGCGAATACCGACAAGGAGAAATCATTCCGATGGCAGGCGGCACAACGAATCACAACCGAATTGCACGAAACGTCAGTGCAGAGCTACACTTTGCCTCAAAAGCACAAGATGAGTTTGAGAATTTTATTGGTGATGTAAAACTGTGGGTTCCTCAAGAGCAGCTTTACACCTATCCCGATGTGATGGCTGTTGTCGGTGAGGTGGAATATTACAACGATCGTCGAGATATTATTCTGAATCCTCAAGTGATTATCGAAGTGCTATCAAAATCAACTGAGGATTATGACCGCTTAGGTAAATTCTCTCTTTATCGCACTGTTCCTAGCTTTGTTGAATACATTCTCATCAATCAAAACCGAGTTCAGATCGAGCATTTCACAAAACAAGGCGCAAAACGTTGGTCACTTCAGGATATTGATGCCGACGATCGAGAACTTAAACTTGAGAGCATTCCATTCACGATGAGTTTAGATGAGATTTATCGAAAGGTGAATCTTGCAGATGCAGAACCAAGCCAAAAAGATGTTTTAGACGAATAAAGAGCGATCGCACTTTTGTTTCCTTTAACGTGACGTAAGTTGATGGAGTGTTTTGCTTCGTTGCAGTCGGCTGAAGCCCCCTAAATCCCCCAAATTTGGGGGACTTTGAAGGTGGAAAGCGCCTTGGAATTGGAGAAATTTTTCTAGCTCAAAGTCCCCCAGAATGGGGGATTTAGGGGGCGGCTCTCGAAAAAGCTACACGAAAAACTCATCCAATTTATGTTGCTCTATTTGTAACTTGGAGCCATTCCAACCGTTCCCGCATAAACTGCACGATCGCCTAATTCATCTTCGATTCGGAGCAGACGATTATATTTCGCCACTCGTTCACTCCGACACAGCGATCCGGTTTTTATTTGTCCTGCACGAGTCGCCACAGCTAAATCCGCGATCGTGGTATCTTCGGTTTCTCCGGAACGATGGCTGATGATCGATCTAAATCCATTTCTTGCTCCTAAGTCGATCGCTTGTAGCGTTTCCGTTAGTGATCCGATTTGATTCAATTTAATCAAGATCGAATTACCTGCTTTCTGTTCAATTCCCTTTTGCAATCGCGTGATATTGGTCACAAACAAATCATCCCCAACCAATTGGCATTTGCTACCAATTTTCTCGGTTAATAACTGCCAGTGTTGCCAATCATCTTCGTGTAGTCCATCTTCGATCGAGACAATCGGATAACTGCTAACCAATTGTGCGAGATAGTCCACCATTTCCGTGGGCTGATGAGCCGTTCCATCATAGGTGTACTGTCCATTTTTGTAGAACTCACTTGCAGCCACATCGAGCGCAAGCGCAACTTGTTCACCCGGTTTGTAACCCGCTTTCTCGATCGCCATAATCAACAGATCAAGTGCTGCCTGGTTCGATTCTAGGTTCGGTGCAAATCCACCTTCATCACCAACACCCGTCAGCAAGCCTTTATCATGCAGCACCTTGCTGAGAGAAGCAAACACTTCTGCGCCCCATCTCAAGGCTTCTCGAAAGTTCGATGCCCCCACCGGAACGATCATGAACTCTTGAAAATCGACGTTATTATCTGCATGAGCGCCGCCGTTAATCACATTCATCAACGGCACAGGTAGCAGATTCGATAAGGGACCTCCCAAATACCGATACAGAGGCAATCCAAGCGCATCTGCTCCTGCTTTTGCCGTTGCCAGTGACACACCAAGAATTGCATTCGCGCCCAAATTCGATTTATTCTGTGACCCATCGATCGAAATCATCGTGCGATCGACTAACTCCTGATTAATCGCATCCAGTCCAATCAATTTCGGAGTGAGAACCTTCTCAACATTTTCCACCGCTTTGAGAACCCCTTTCCCACCGTAGCGGTTGTTGTCATCGTCGCGAAGTTCGTGCGCTTCAAAACTTCCGGTCGAAGCTCCACTGGGAACCTGTGCCAATCCATACGCACCATTCGCAAGCGTCACTTCAGCTTCGATCGTCGGACGACCCCGCGAATCGAGAATTTCACGGGCACGAATCGATTCGATCGCTGTGTCTAGGGCATCAATCATAGTTGTCTACTGGGTAGTGAACGAGACGGCATTTTCGAGCAAATCAATTTTTGCCTTTGCTTAGAATACGTCCTTCGTGATCCTTTCTTGTAGCAAGCTTATCGATCGGGGTTCTGAAGTCATGGGAAAGTTTTCGGGATCAAGCAGTACACTTGTTTGATGAAAACGGATTCTATTTTTTACAAAATATTCCAAACCGTTCCCAGCGCCTTCTTTGAGTTGATTGGTGAGACTGATCCTCGATCGAGTGCTTACGGGTTCGGCTCTCAAGAAGTGAAGCAAACGAGTTTCACCCTAGACGGCATTTTCATTCCACCGCTCCGAATGCGTCAAGCTCCAATCTATAGTTGAATTTTCAGGAGATTGGCGAAATGTTAGGACTTGGCGATCTAAAACAAACTCGTGCCTATCAGGAAGCAAGACAGGAGGAACGGGAGGAACTCCTGACAAAAACAGTTCCTCTTCTCCTTCAAACTGGAATGAGTGTAGAACAAATTGCAACACAGCTTGATTTTCCAGTAGAGACCATTCAGCGGTTTGCACCTAAAACTAATTGACTTCTCCGCCATTTGAAAAAGGCGGATTCTAAGCGGATGTTGCTACGCGCTCTGAAGAGACGCTTCGCAACGCTTACGATATGATTTTTTCAATCCCTTGAATAAGTCATATCGCTTCGGCAGAGTCAAAACTGCCCTAACAGACTCGGCTAGGTTGATACCTAGCTGTGCTGATACCTTTTTGAGAATGTTTGCCGCTCCGTTGCAGTCAGCATTAGCCAGAATGCCTTGAGCGGTTTTGTACTGCCCTCTTTTGATGCGTCGTCCCGATGGTTTCCAGCTTGCGGGTTTTTCACCGTATGTTGGCAAGAAATCATCATCCAAAAATGACGTTTTTGAGGTGTACGATTCTTCAGTTTCATTGAACTGAATCCCGTTTTCTTCGCATAACTGTTTGATGCGATTCTTTAATCTTGCTGTGGGAATCTGCACAAACTCTTGGTTATTCTTCGTGCCGATGTTGATTCCGCCCTTGTTGCCTTCATTCCATCCAAAAACAACTTGACCGATTCGGTTCTCAAGGCAGTGATTGATTACGAATCGCGCCGCTTTGTTAATCGCGTCTCTCACTTGCCGATTGCGTTTTTCGGTGATTCGGGCTAACTCAAAATCCCAATGTTTAGCAGGCTTGCCAGTCTTGAGAAATGCGACGCGACGATTGTAATTTTGGTTGATTGATTTGAGCTTGCGACCATCGACGATAAAGCTTTTGCCACGGGTTGAGACACAGGTGAGCCAATTCGACAGCCCCGGATCAATCCCTAGCGCGTGAGTCGGATCTAGCCCTAAGTGACAGGTTGCACCATCATTGCCATGCTGATAAACGTATTCTGCATAAAATTCGTTGTTTCGCGGCAGAATTCGCAACTCTACAACTTGATTCGCTTTGATGCCGAAAGCGCCATTGATTCTGAGTTCCGACAGTCCGAAATGATCTTTGACCGATGCAGAGTTTTCTTGAGAAACTGGAATTCTGCATTCACCTGTTTCAATATCGAACTGTAACGCCTGAGCCGGAAACGAAATTGGTGCTAATCCTCCCTTTGTCCGATAGTTCGGCATTCTAGGCTTGTCAACCTCACCCTTAAAAAACAGTTGCAGCAACTTGTTAAAGCTGGCGAAGGACTCAGAAACACGCTTTAACGTCTGTTGGGCACATTGACCGCCTAACACTTTGTAGTGAGGATTGTCTTTCATCACGCTGCACAGTTGAGCGTATGGCGCTTTCACGGTCTTAGTTTTGAATTCAGAGCGGTAAAAACCGTTTGCATCAAAGAATTCAACCCGTGGGCATTCCTCAAAATGAGATTGACGCACCTCAAACACAGTCGAGTTGATCAGACTGTTGGAATGCTGACATTGATGAACGAGGTACGCCATTACTTCATCGGAGACATTGAGCTTAACTTGAATCGTTCCGTACATTTTGAATCACCTCTTATGTATTTTAGTATAATAGTGAATACACTGCCCAACAACAAATTTGTATGAAATTATCACCTAAAGACTATGAGTACCGCCGTACTGAGGGTTCTGTGTCCTCGATTAACTATCACTTCATCTTTGTTCCTAAAAGGCGTAAAGCGGTTCTCGTTCAGGATGTGGCAAAACGACTGCAAGAAATCATTTTCGAGTTGGTCACAGAACATAACTGGAAGCTGATAGCACTCGAAATAATGCCGGATCACGTTCATATGCTGATCAACGCGCCTACCGACGAATCAGCCGCACAGATAGCCAAGTGGGTCAAAGGCAGAGCAGCTAGGTTTTTAAGGCTAGAATTTCCGCACCTCAAAAAATTACCGTGTCTCTGGAGTCCTAGTTACTTTGTTGCAACTACCGGAAAAGTTAGCACAGACACGGTGATGAAGTATATTGAGAATCAACGGAATAAATAACCCGGACACACAACGGGCTAAAGCCCGTAGTTAGCTTTCACCCCTCAATTAGAAATCGAAGGCTCTCAGCATGATTCAGGTAGAATCTGTTTCGCTATTTATTTAAGCGACGGTAATCGATCGCTCTCTTAGAAATCGAATCGTTCACTTCACTCCCAATCCCCATCTCTAGGCAGTCGAAAAAATTTCGGGATTCCACTCAATCTGGAGAGTACACTCGATCAGGTTCGATAAGGAGTGGAAAACGGTGGGACTGGGAAAATGGATCGGATTTTTAGCATTCGCGATTTCCCTTTATATTCTTTGGGAGCTTCGCCAAGTCTTGCTGCTCGTGTTTGCGGCAGTTGTGTTTGCAACGGCGTTGAATAGTTTGGTGAAGTCGCTTCAGCGGTTTGGATTGAAGCGGGGTGGAGCCGTAATCGTCTCGATCGTCACGCTCGTTGTGTTGATGATCTTATTTATCGCGCTGATTGTACCGCCGTTTATTTCTCAGTTTCAACAATTGGTGCTGCTGGTTCCAAAAGGACTCGATCGCATTCAGACCTGGTTTGAGCAGATGCAGGAAATGATTCCAGGATATTCACAGTATGTTCCGGGTGTGGATCAATTAGTTCAACAGATTCAACCCTTAGCGACGAGACTTGTGGGGAATTTCTTTGCACTATTCTCGAATGCGTTAACGGCTCTATTGAACATTCTATTGGTAGTCATTCTGACAATTATGCTCCTAGTGAGTCCTCAGCCCTATCGCCAAGGATTCATTGCACTATTTCCTTCGTTTTATCGCAGACGTGCGGATCAGATTCTTTCACTGTGTGAAGTTTCACTGGTGAATTGGATTATCGGGATTTTGATCAATATGGTTGTGATTGGCGTTGTCAGTGGAATTTCGCTTCTCATATTAGGAGTGCCGCTTGTGTTAGCAAATGCACTCTTAGCGGGACTTTTGGAGGCGATTCCGAATGTGGGTCCAGTCTTGAGTGTCATCCCTCCGATCGCAGTTGCACTTTTGGATGCGCCTTGGAAAGCGGTTGCAGTTTTGATCGTTTACATTTTGATTCAGCAACTTGAACAGTATGTGTTGGTTCCGTTTGTGATGTCGAAACAGGTGGCGATTTTGCCTGCGGTGACATTGATTTCGCAAGTCATTTTTGCGATCGCATTTGGTTTTCTCGGTCTATTTCTGGCAATTCCTTTAGTCATCGTCGGTCAGATTTGGCTACGAGAGGCTTTAGTGCATGACATTCTCGATCATTGGCGCAAAGATGAATACGAGGCACGCATTATTAATCACGCACAGGCGGAATTAGAGAAACTTCCAGAAGCACCGCAAGAAGTGATTGATGCCCCGGACGAATCGGACTCGGAGTAGAATACTCAGCGACCTACGATCGCAGTGTCATGTTTCTATTTCTCTCTAAACTGCTGCCGATTTTCATTTATCCATTGGGTTTGAGTTGCGTCTTGCTCATTCTTACGGTTGTTCTAATTCTGAGAAAGCGATCGCGTTTAGCATTAATTCCAGTGACGCTTACTTTCCTAATTTTGGCTCTAAGTTCAAGCGCTTGGATCAGTTATCCTCTGGTTCAATCATTGGAATTTCAGTACATTACTCAAGGCGAACTTCCCACCGCAGATGCGATCGTCGTGTTAGGAGGTGCAACGGAGTCTGCATTACCGCCGCGTCCGTGGATTGAATTGAGAGAAGAAGGCGATCGAGTTCTTTATGCAGGCAAGCTGTATCGCGACAAAAAAGCACCACGATTGATTCTGAGTGGAGGACGAGTCGATTGGCGACCAAGTTCGACCTCAGAAGCAGAAGATATGGCGATTATTTTAGAAGCGATGGGTGTTCCGCGATCGGCAATGTTACTTGAATCTCGATCGCTGAACACACGAGAGAATGCTGTGTATACGCAAGAAATCATGCAAGCGCAGAAGATTAAGAAAATTCTCTTAGTCACGTCTGCGATGCACATGCCGCGATCGATGTTGATTTTCAAAAAGCTTGGGATTGAAGCAACTCCAGCGCCGACCGATTACATCACGAGTTTTGCCGATCGAGGATTGCGATCGAGTTTGGAAGCCACGATTCTTGATACTTTGCCGGATGCAGATCAGATGCGTCGTACCACTCGTGCTTTGAGAGAATACATGGGGATTTTGATCTATCGTTTACGTGGCTGGGCTTAAACACAGATAGCAATTCTAAATGAGTCGTGAAATGCGGGATTGATTGTGCCCCCTAGCCCCCAAGTTTGGGGGACAAGACTCTTAGCCCCCAAACTTGGGGGTTTGGGGGCTTGATCCGCCAACAACGAAGCGAAACAGTCCATCGAACTAAGCTTAAAGACTGTTCCAGAGTGTAAAGACCTGTTGCAACTCTTAATAAAACAGCGGAAAAGCGTTGCAGGAAGATTGGTAAACTAAAAGGCGAATGAAAACGTGAAAAGCCGACGGTAAAATCGTTTGCTGCATTCACCCAAACCCACTTAGACCACACTGCGCATCGCGTAAAACTCATGGTAGACTCCCTTAAAAAACCAGGCTTTGAAGAACTGCGCCCCGGAATTAAGGTTCCAGCGAAAGAAACGATTCTCACGCCGCGCTTCTACAC
>JADEXW010000689.1 GCA_015206935.1 Pseudanabaenaceae cyanobacterium LEGE 13415
CAATAATACTCAGAACATTAATGCGCTCGAAGACCTGCGGGGGAAAACGGTTGCAGTTCAAATTGGTACAACAGGTGCGAAAGCGGCTGAACAGATTCAAGATGCTCAAATTCGTACTTTTGATGCCGCAGTATTAGCACTTCAAGAACTGAGCAATGGGAATGTAGTTGCAGTGGTTCATGATGCGCCAATTTTGCAATTCGCGCTCAAGACTGGAAGCTTAAGAAATCTGCGCGTCAGTAATCAACTACTAACCGCAGAATATTACGGGATTCCAACACCAAAAGGCTCTCCCAACTTAGCTCGAATCAATCAAGGGTTAGGAACAATTTTGGGCAATGGGACTTATGAGCGCATCTATCGCAAATGGTTTAATGCTGAACCACCTCAGCTACCAGAAACCGTACCGAATGAAAATCAGCAAGCTCGATCGAGTTGGTTAACTGTCATTCAAAATGCGCTTCCTGCTCTGCTTGCGGGTGCAGTGATCACCGTTCAGCTAGCTGCAATTTCGATTGTGATTGGTTTAGTGCTAGGTTCACTCATCGGACTCGCTCGATTGTCCAAAAATAAGATTATACGAGTATTAGCAGGGGCTTACATTGACTTCTTTCGAGGAACACCGCTGCTGGTTCAACTTTTCATGATCTACTTCGGGATTCCTGCAATCATCAAAGAACTTGGGCTTGAATTTTCCTTCGATCGCTTTGTTGCTGCTGTCGTTGCTTTAAGCTTAAACAGTGCGGCTTATATTGCTGAAGTGGTTCGAGCGGGAATTTCATCGATCGAGGTTGGACAGACCGAAGCGGCTCAATCTTTGGGTCTAGATTCTCGCCAAACTTTGCGCCATATCATTTTCCCGCAAGCTTTCCGCCGGATGTTACCACCGCTTGGCAACCAGTTCATCACACTGCTTAAAGATACAAGCTTAGTGGCAGTAATTGGTTTTGAGGAACTATTCCGACGGGGGCAATTAATTGTTGCTGCGAACTATCGACCGTTTGAACTGTACGCGCTTGTTGCTTTGATCTATCTCGCATTGACACTACTTTCATCTCAAGGGTTTAGATACTTAGAACGAAGAATGAATCCAGCGCAGCACAAGCGAAAAGCGAAAAAGGCGGATCAAGTACTTGTGCAGCAATAAACACGAGCTTAATCGTTGTTACCAACATCGAAGCACACCATAGTCATCAAAGATCCGGTCTGCACTGATGATTGGAATTTGCTCAGTTAATGCTTGAGCAATCAAAAGTCGGTCAAACGGATCTTTGTGATGAAAAGGTAAGGATACGATCGCAGCAGTATGAGCAATCTCGATCGGCAAAATTTCACACGAACCACAAACATGCTTGAGTATCTAGTAGCAATTTCATGGCATGTAATCGTTGAAGGCTTCTAGATAATCTTCATCTTCCGGCAAAATGATGAGTGTTCCTGCCGCACTCCCAGGCTTTCTAGGTTTCCGGACTGGCTGTGCTTCTGCAATCAATCTTGCCACCGTTCGATTCTCAGAAAGGATTTGCACTTCTTCACCTGGCTGTAATTTTGCGATTAGCTCAGGTAGGTGGAGTTGCGCTTCTTCTAAAGTAATCTGTGCCATTGCTCGATCTTCCTACGACACTATCGCTAATTCTACAGGATAAATTCTCTCTGAATCTGTACACTGAAAAAGACGAGTGTTGGAGCCAGAATTATGGTGCGATTGCGAATTTGGCAATGGATTGTGTTAGCACTCCCGATCGCGCTTGTGGTCGGTTTCCTTCTCGTCGCAGCAGGCTTACAAATTCACGAATGGCGCATTAATTGGATTTGGGCGATCGTAGCTCTGATCTTTCTCGGTTGGCGTTGGTTACTCGTCAAATGGACACAACCTGCATTAGATCAAGTTGAAGCGATCGTGGCTGAACTTTCCGAAGAAGCAACGGATTTAACCGATTCACCCGCCACTGAAACGACTCGCAGAGTTGAAGCGGAAGTTCAAAAGATTATTACCGAAGCACAATCTGATCCGCCTCTGTGGGAGGATTGGAATACTTTTTGGCAACGATGTCTCAGTTTAATTCGTGCGATCGCATCAATTTACTATCCCCAAACGAAGAAACCGCTACTCAATATCTATGTCCCCCAAGCTTATACATTGTTGCGTGGAACAGTGGATGATTTAGATCAATGGATGCGACAACTCTCGCCCGTATTAAATCAAGTCACCGTAGGGCAAGCCGTTCAAGCTTATGAAATTTATCAGAAGCTCGAACCTTCTGCACGAAAACTATTGAAAGCTTGGAACTGGGCGCAATGGTTGTTAAATCCAGCAGTTGCAGTGGCGAAAACAGTGACTCAGAGAAGTGGAAATCAAGCAACGCAGGAACTATTAGGTAATTTAAGTCAGTTATTGCGAGAAGCTGCATTACGCAACTTAGCAAGACAAGCGATCGCACTTTACAGCGGTACGACTCTCCTAGCTTTAAACACGATTGAACCTGCTACACCAAAGTTTCAAACCTTAAAAGAGATCATTGCTCAAGCGAATCCCACCGATGAGATTGAACAAAAACCTGTGAGCTTATTGTTAGTCGGTCGGACTGGAGCCGGGAAAAGTAGCTTGATCAATACTTTGTTTGTTGAAGCTCAAGCAAAAGTGGATGCACTTCCTTCAACCGATCGCATTCAGGACTATCGATGGGAAACAGAAACCGGAGAGACTTTAACACTCTGGGATACTCCAGGATACGAGCAAGTTGGACAGTCAGAATTGCGCGATCGAGTTCTTGAATATGCTTCCAACACTGATTTAGTTCTGTTAGTTAATCCTGCAAATGATCCCGCTTTACAGATGGATTTAGATTTTCTAACTGAACTAAAACCGCTTGGATTACCCACGATCGCGATTGTTACTCAAGTC
>JADEXW010000138.1 GCA_015206935.1 Pseudanabaenaceae cyanobacterium LEGE 13415
CTTCCAAGATCTGCAACACCCAAAGATTAATTTCGGAACAAACAGAAGTTTTACAGCCTGTCGTTTGAATCCAAACTAAGCTTGTCCTAGAGTTGAAGAGACTTTGACAAGCTGTTTTATGAAGTTGCAACTCTCTTTCCTCGGTGGCGCGATCGCTATTTTGCTTTCGGCTCCTCATGCGATCGCACAATCAACTCAGCCTGTATCGATTCAATTTCGAGGCGTAGTCGGCGATCAACCTTTTCAATGTACGTCTACCTATTCCCTCGGTTCAGCCGCAACTCCAGTGGCTCCCGCTGATTTTCGCTTCTACATTTCCGAAGTTGCATTAATCGATACTCAAGGCAAAGCAGTTCCAGTCACATTAACTCAAGACAATCGATGGCAGTATCAGAATGTGGCTTTGATTGACTTTGAAAATAAAACAGGAATGTGTGCGAATGGAACAGTCGAAACCAACGATCGGATTATTGGAACAGTTCCCACAGGCAACTACACAGGGATTCGCTTTACTCTGGGGGTTCCGTTTAGCTTGAATCATGAAGATGCTACGATCGCCCCTTCTCCGCTTAATTTGACTTCGCTTTGGTGGAACTGGCGAGGCGGCTATAAATTCGCCCGAATTGATTTCGCTCCGCCAATGTCAGGAATGAAACATGAAACTGCACCTCCTAGCAAACCCTCCCATTCGCCTGATAAGCAAGCGCGTGAAAGCTTTATCATTCACTTAGGTAGCACTGGATGTAAGTCAAATAACAATCGGCAAAAACCAGAAAGTTGTGCAAATCCGAATACTGCGACCATTACTTTTGATCGCTTCGATCCGCAGAAAAATGTAATTGTGGCAGATCTACGATCGCTGTTAGCTAACACTAATTTGGCACAGAATCAACCCAATACCGCGATCGGGTGTATGTCTGAACCGCAAGATAATGACTGTGCTGGCATCATGACAAGTTTCGGTCTACCCTGGAATGGTAAACCTGCTCAACAATCCTTTTTTCGCATTGCACAGTAAGCTATGAAACGCTGGTTGAACCTTGCAATTCTCATGGTTCTCTCGTTCTGCATTGCACTAGGTTTGAGTGCTGCATTTTCCCCAAGCCATGCAGCCTCAACCTACAATTGGCAGTTACCCGCCTGGACACCGCCTCCGATCGTGCCTGCTAACAATCCGATGAGTGCGGCTAAGGTCGAACTCGGACGGCATCTATTCTACGAAAAGCGCCTTTCTGTCACAGGTGAATTTTCTTGTGCGACCTGTCATGATCAGTCCCGCGCCTTTACTGAGAAAAAATCAGTGTCGATCGGGGCAACCGGAGAAGCGCATCCCCGCAATTCGATGAGTTTGGCGAATGTTGCCTACAATTCGGTGCTGACTTGGGCAAATCCATTAATGACCGATTTGGAAACTCAGCTTCTTGTGCCATTGTTCGGAGAGCATCCGATCGAGATGGGCATGGCAGGCAAAGAAACAGAACTGATTGCCATGCTGAAAGCTGACCCGAACTATCAAAAGTTATTTGCAGCAGCATTCGGAAACGAGGAAATTAGCATCAATACAATGGCGAAAGCGATCGCATCGTTTGAACGATCGTTAATCTCGTTCAATTCTCCTTACGATCAGTACCGCTATGGTGGCAACGATCGAGCAATTTCCGAAGCTGCAAAACGCGGTGAAGCGCTGTTTGAAAGTGAACGGCTTGAATGCTTTCATTGTCACGGGGGCATTAATTTCTCCGACTCGATCAAGCATTCTCGACTTGCATTTCAAGAGAGTGCATTTCACAATACCGGACTCTACAACCTTGATGGTAAAGGTGCTTATCCCCCGAACAATACGGGAATCAAAGAGATTACGCTCAAACCCTCAGATATGGGGCGTTTCAAAGCTCCGACTTTGAGAAATATTGCAGTCACAGCACCTTACATGCACGACGGTAGTATTCAAACCCTTGAGAAAGTGATCGAACATTATGAAGCGGGAGGACGAACAATTCATGCTGGACAGTGGGCGGGAATTGGGAGCCAAAATCCGCTGAAAAGTTCATTTGTGAGGGGCTTTAAATTGAGCGATCGAGAAAAACAAGACCTGCTCGAATTTCTTCGCAGTCTCACCGATCAATCATTGATTCAGAATCCAGCTTTCAGCGATCCTCATCTCGATCGTGGAGCAGCCGCACCTCGCAACATTCCTTCTGTGCTGAGGTCTTCATCAATTTCTTCCCAGTGAATTCCATAGCCTCCACCTGCCACCCGCCAGTTTGCTCGTTGTTCAGGCGTAGCATTGAAGAGTCTAGGATACCAAACTAATGGAACGGTAATCGTTCGTCCATCCATTAAATCCACTGCGATCGTGTCTTCCGTGAAATAAACGTTTTTCACGCGCTCATCCGTCTGAATCCCCGAAATAGTCATTCCAAGCCTCCAATAGTGTTTCTCGATGTTGTTCAACCAGAGTGTTTAACTTCCGTAACTCTTTCGCACTAAAGCCAATATTTTTCGCCAAACTTACAGGACTCAACCAGAATTTAGCTGACAATTCATCGCGATCGATGTGAACGTGAGCAGGTTCGTTAGGTTCATGACTGTAGAAGTAAAATCGGTAAGCATTCACTCTTAAAACAGTTGGCATCTTGCTTACTCGGTGGGGCTTAAGCGCTTCATCACCCAGCTACTTGCGCCGCTAATGAGTGCCCCTGCCATCAAAATTCCCAATGCAGGCTGCATCACAGGTGTCCAGAGGGAAAGCCAGAGATCTAAACCGAGGGGAAACTTCGCCGCACGACCCATCAGCGCGATCGCGAACCAGCCAAAACAGAGCAGCACAAAAAACAGATTCCACATCAATGCAGTATTGAGCCACTTAAAAAATCTCTCTTTCATAAAATCAATTCAGCCCTTTACTGTATTAACTTAACAAAAATTGGGCTGCAACTGATATCAGTGCAACCCAATTCGGAAGGATTGAGATTTAAGCAAATCGATTTAAAGTTCGTGAACCGATGGGAAATCTTTTTCGCGTGAAATTTGCAGATTCTCAGGATCGACGTAATGGCAAACTGCATCATTTAGACAAATGACTGCCCAGCCAGATTCGTGCATCTCAACGAGTTGATAGCCTGATGCGTGTTGCACAAAATAGCCTTTGTGATTGCGAGTTCCAGGTTTGACTCCGACACGATCGATAGACATAGTAATCTGCTCCTTAAGCTAAAAAAATCGTCGATCGACACTATTTTCAAGCAAGCAAAACTACCCCATCAAATGACGGGTTTTAACGCATGAAATACAACGAACAAAGCTGTATTCAAGCTCGTTTCTTGTGGTTATAAGTGACGAAAAGACTGTTAGAAATTTAGGAATATTTCCTAGTTTTCAAATAGTATCATCCCCTTTCTAAAATGATGATTAAATTATTTAATTTTGTATTGCAGTATATAAATGAGATTGATAGGTTTGTACAGTCAATTGCAACAGGTTTGTAGCAAAAATCGCTAAACTGATTACGTAAACTTCATACGTCGGATTTCTGAATAAAAAAGAGCTATCGCAATCCAGTTTGAGTTGCAAAATTCGGGAACGCCCCCAAACCCCCAATGCTGGGGGCTAAGAGTCTTGTCCCCCCAAAGTTGGGGGTTAGGGGGCACGATTAATCTTGCATTTCACGACTAATTTAGGATTCCTATCGCTCTCAGTGAATATAAAGAAAAGTGAAGCAATTCTTAGGACTCAAAGAGCCACGCTTTCACTTTTTGTAGACTTTTCCAATCTGGTTTTCTTGCCAAACCATCTTCAATATTTTGTTGCACTTCTTCGCGCAATTCTTCGACTGCAAACGTTAATTGTTGTGCCATTTCGATATGCGTTCTGACTCCAGGTTTCGACAGATCCAACATCGCCAAAACTAAATTAATGCGAGCTTGGGCATCTTGGGGAACCAGTTTCACCGCTTTTTGTGCAGCGGGAAATGCCAGAGCAGGCTTATCCGCCAACAAATAGAGCCACGCTAAACAAGTCCAAGCTGCACCCGTTTTGCGCGATCGATCGCAGATCTCTTTAAACACTGGAATCAGATTCTCTGGGGCTTCTCCAGCTTTATAACGCTCTAATCCCTCTTCAAAAAGGGTTTCTACGGTTTGAGTCATGACACCGAATTTCAATGCGAACAGTGTTTCATTTTAACCTGTTGTAGCGAGTTACCTGATGGACTTGCGATCGCGATAGTCCCAAAACTTGAGCAATTGATCGCTCTATCTTCTCTGGGTCAGTGTAAGGAAATCGAAACTCTAATCGGCTCAAGGGTTGATTGCGTGTGAAAACAGTCACGATCGAGAATTGATCTTGAATCAAGACTTCAACCGATCTCACAACCACCAGAGAATCAGAGGACGATTCGAGGATAAAGGCTTTATCAGAAAGGCTCGATCGAGTTAACATCCAATCCGTTGCCCAACCGCTGACAATCCAAGCAAATCCACCCAAGACAGGCAGTAAGAGCCAAAATCTGAGACCGAGCGATCGGATAAATTTTAGCGATCGATGTTGCATTCTGAATCACTTAAAGTTAGTTCATGCCAGCATAATCAGGAACCTGATTGATCTCTTGCCTGTCTCGCTGCAAGTCGGGCTTGCCAAGCTCGAATCGCCATCGCTGTCCTCACTAAAGGCGAAATGAATTCATCACTCTCTGAACTCGATTCAACTTGCGAGAGTGGATGATTGCTTAAACAAGGACGTAATGTTTCTAAGTGCGCTTCCAGTTCCAAAGTTCGGAACACATCATCAGCGGATTTAAATCGATCGCTCGTAGCTGCTCGCATCATCTTGTCCAAAATTCGCCCAAAGTAATCACTCACATTCACCAAATTCTGCCACAACAACTCACCCGTATATGGATCGTAGTCTTGTTCTTTGGGCACTCGACCGGATAAAAGATACAAGCAAGTCACACCTAGCGCATAAATATCACTGGCATAGATTGGACGCATGGCAATTTGCTCAGGAGGCGAAAACCCGATCGTGCCAACAAAATGCGTCGCCAGCGATCGAGAATGCGAATCAGAAAAGGCGACTCGTTCTTTCACCGCACCAAAATCAATCAATACCCAACGCCCATCATCTCGACAACGCACAATATTCGAGGGTTTAATATCGCGATGAATCACTCGTTGTTGATGAACATATTGCAGTAATGGCAGAAATTCTCTGAGAAACTGTTTCACCGCTGCCTCTGTCCAGACTCCAAACTTAGCCACATCCTGCGCCAGCGTTCGACCGCGAATGAATTCTTGTGCCAAATAGAACTCTCCATCGATCTCAAAATAATCGAGCAATTGAGGAATTTGAGAATGACTCCCCAATTTCGCTAAGGCTCTTGCTTCTTGTTCAAATCGCTGACGAGCTTTTTTCAGTGCAGACGGATTTTGTACTTTTGGACAGAGTTGCTTAATGACACAGCGAGAATTACCAGGAAGTCTTACATCTCGCGCTAAATACGTCACACCGAAACCGCCACGACCGAGAAGACGACTCATCACATATCGATCGTGTAACAATCCCTGAGATTGCGTTAAATCAGCTTGAGGTGGAAATGGATCGGCAGATAAGCTCATAACGCACCAACACAATCAAAACAGCGATCGAAGTGTTTTCTCTAACACCTTGACTCGGTATTCCTCCAGTTTAGGAGCGTTCTTCTAAACAGAAGCAAATCTTTAAATTTTGCGCCTTTGCCGATTTCTATCCTCTGATAGAGACTGAAAAACCCTAGAATTTTCCAAACTGAAGTGCGCCCCTTTATCCAATCATTACTATGACAGTTGCAAATTCCGCTCCCGCAAAGACTCCCTTGAGTCCGGACGAATTGCGCAAGATGAACGCCTATTGGTGTGCTGCAAACTATCTGTCAGTTGGACAAATTTATCTAAGAGATAATCCTTTACTCAAAGAACCGTTAAAGATCGAGCATATCAAACCCCGTTTACTGGGACATTGGGGAACGACTCCCGGTTTAAATTTCATTTATGTTCACTTCAATCGCTTGATCCAGCGATATGACCTGAATGCGATTTATATTGCAGGACCCGGACACGGTGGACCGGGAATGGTCGCAAACACTTATTTAGAAGGGACTTATACCGAGTTTTATCCTCACATTACTCAAGACGAAGAAGGACTGGATCAGCTATTTACACAGTTTTCTTATCCCGGTGGAATTCCCAGTCATGCTGCACCGGAAACGCCAGGATCGATTCATGAAGGGGGAGAATTGGGATATTCGCTCGCTCATGCCTATGGAGCCGCTTTCGATAATCCTGATTTGTTCGTGTGCTGTGTTGTGGGCGATGGAGAGGCTGAAACGGGGCCTCTTGCAACCAGTTGGCACTCGAATAAATTTATCAATCCCGAACGAGATGGAGCCGTGTTGCCGATTCTGCATTTGAATGGGTATAAGATTGCGAATCCGACTGTTTTGGCAAGGTTGAGCGATCGAGAATTAGAACATCTCTTCATCGGCTACGGCTACAAGCCTTATTTCGTTGAAGGTGATGATCCGGAGACCATGCACCCATTGATGGCAGCAACGCTGGATGAAATTGTGCAAGAAATCCAAGGCATTCAACGAGAAGCGAGAACGCATGGATTTAAAAAGCGTCCCCAGTTTCCGATGCTAATCCTGAGAACGCCGAAAGGGTGGACAGGACCCAAAGTGGTTGATGGAGTACAGATTGAGAATACGTATCGATCGCACCAGGTTCCGCTTTCTGAGATGGCAAGCAAGCCGGATCATTTGAGAATGCTCGAAGAATGGATGAAGAGCTATAAGCCAGAAGAGCTATTTGATGAGAAGGGGAAGTTGGTTCCAGAACTGGCGGAACTGGCTCCGAAAGGCGATCGCAGAATGGGAGCAAATCCCCATGCAAATGGTGGCGTATTACTCAAAGCGCTTAAGATGCCCGGATTCGAGGATTATGCAGTTCCAGTCGAATCTCCAGGACAAGTTGAAACCGAATCCACGCGAGTCCTTGGAAAATTCTTGCGCGATGTGATGCGATTGAATGCAGAAAATCGTAATTTCCGAGTGATGTCTCCGGATGAAAACAATTCCAACCGATTGAATGCGGTCTTAGAAGCCACCGATCGCATTTTCACAGGTGAGATTTTACCGATCGATGATCATATTTCGCTGGATGGTCGCGTGATGGAAGTCTTGAGCGAACATCTCTGTCAAGGTTGGCTAGAAGGCTATTTGCTCACCGGACGGCATGGATTTTTCTCGTGTTATGAAGCGTTTATCCATATTGTCGATTCGATGTTTAACCAACATGCGAAATGGTTAGAAGCTTGCCGTCACATTCCTTGGAGAAGATCGATCGCATCGTTGAACTATCTCTTGACTTCGCACGTTTGGCGACAAGATCACAATGGTTTCACCCACCAAGATCCAGGCTTTATTGATGTGGTTCTGAACAAGAAACCATCGGTAACGCGAATCTATCTCCCACCGGATGCGAATACGTTACTATCGGTTGCGGATCATTGTTTGCGAAGTCGCCACTATGTGAATGTGATCATTGCTGGCAAACAGCCACAGTTGCAGTGGTTGGATATGGAAAGCGCGATCGCACATTGCACTGCGGGGGTCGGAATTTGGGAATGGGCGAGTAACGATCGAGATACTGATCCGGATGTTGTGATGGCTTGTGCGGGTGATGTTCCAACACTCGAAACCTTAGCAGCGGTTGATTTTCTGCGCTATCACTTCCCAGATCTAAAGATTCGAGTCGTGAACGTGGTGGACTTAATGATACTGCAACCGCCGAGAGAACATCCACATGGATTATCCGATCGTGATTTTGATTCGATCTTCACCACCGATAAACCGATCATTTTCGCGTTTCATGGCTATCCGTTTTCGATCCATCGTCTGACCTATCGACGCACGAATCACAGCAATATTCATGTGCGCGGTTACAAAGAAGAAGGAACCACGACCACGCCATTTGATATGGTTGTTCTAAACGATTTGGATCGGTTCCACTTGGTGATGGATGTGATCGATCGAGTTCCCAAGTTGTTAACGAAAGGGGCGTACGTCAAACAAATCGCAAGAGATAAATTGACGGAACACAAACGTTATATTGTGGAACATGGAATAGACATGCCTGAAGTTGAAGAATGGAAATGGGGATACTACAGTCAAGGTAATACTGGAAAGACGGTTATTCCTCAAACTGAAAGTGGTTCACCGACTCAGGGCGATGATGATACGGCGAAATCGGGACATTAGAATATTCGATTTTTGAATCATCGTTGCGATCGCGAAATTTTCGATATTGTTGCGATCGCGAAACCCCCATAGAGACGCACACACGAAATCTAGGCGTTGTTTTCGGATTCTTAAACAAAGGTCTTTGATCTTCAAACGATCAAAGACCTTTTGTATGAAATAACACTAATAAATTTGAAATTTACGTGCGATCGCTGAACTTTATCATTCTCCACCCACCGACTTCAGCACCTCGCATTTACAAGCGTGCAACCTCATCACAAAATCTTATATTGGTTGACATAACTTCTTGAAATGAAGCAAAGTGTTAAGTCTTAGGGTGACACAGCTTCCGATCTTACAGTTCGTATCCTTAGCAATTGCGAAAAATATCTCTGCGTCTTCCTCGTAGGTTCTACCCCCGGACAGAGTGACATGAAGCAGCAACGCACCATTCTGATTGTCGATCGCTCCCCGGTTGACCGACAGACCTATCAGCAGTACTTATCTCATTCCCCTGAGATTGATTACGAAGTGCTGCAAGCTGAGTCTGGAAATTCTGCTCTGCAAATTTGCGAAGAATCTAATCTTCATGCGGTCTTGCTCAATTTAGATCTGCCTGATATTCCTGGAATCGAATTACTTTCTAAAATCGAGCCATTTCTGTCGATCGTCGTAATTGTGCCTTCGTTGTCGATCGCGCATGAATCGATCGAGTTGGGTGCGAAAGATTACATTCTTAAAGACAAGATCACACCCGAACTTCTAGATCACACCTTACAAAGTTCAATTTTGAGACACACGACAACTGATCCTCATTTACTTCAACAACTCCATCAAAGCCGAATTGCCCTCAAACAGAGCGAAGAGCGATTACGATTAGCGCTTGAGGCGGCTCATATGGGAGCTTGGGAATGGGATTTAGTCAGTGGCGCTTTGTCTTGGTCGCCCAATTATGCCGAGTTAGTCGGACTCGATCCTAAAGATTGTCCAACGACTTTAGAAGGCTGGGAAGCGACTATTCATCATTGCGATCGCGATCGTGCCCAAACTCGATTAAATGAGGCGTTAGATTCTGGTTCAGACTTAAACAGCGATTATCGCATCGTAAAACCGAATGGAGAAATCCGCTGGTTGAATTGTAAAGGACACATCGAACGGAATGAGCAAGGGACACCGATCCGAATGCTAGGAGTCACACAAGACATAACAGAAATTAAACAAAAGGACTTTCGTCGATCGAAGTTACTCAAACAAGAGCAAGCCGCAAGAGTTGAAGCCGAAACCGCAAATCAAAATAAAGATGAATTTCTCGCAGTTGTCACGCACGAATTAAAAACGCCGTTGAACGCGATCTTAGGCTGGGCAAAGCTGCTTCGGACTCGCAATCTAGATTCGGAATCGGTCGATCGCGCTTTAGAAACGATCGAGCGAAATGCCGAATCGCAATCGCAACTGATCGAAGATTTGCTGGATGTCTCGCGAATTATTCGGGGACGATTGACGCTAAAACTAATGTCCGTCAATTTATATGCAGTCATTTCAGCCGCGATCGAAGGTGTGAAACTCTCTGCCGAATCGAAACAGCTTCAACTCGATTTCAATGCAATGGATCTGGATGCGGCAATTTCCGGCGATCCAAAACGATTACAACAAATCTTCCTCAATTTATTAACCAACGCAATCAAGTTCACGCCTGAAGGTGGACAAATCACAGTGCAGTTAATGAGCGACGATACCACAGCGCAAATTAAAGTGAGCGATACCGGGATCGGAATTCGAGCAGATTTTCTGCCGCAGGTCTTCGATCGCTTTCGTCAAGTTCACTCCGAATCAGAAGAAGGATTGGGATTAGGGTTAGCGATCGTGCGTCAATTGGTCGAATTACATAAAGGAACGATCGCCGTTGAGAGTGCAGGTGAAAAT
>JADEXW010000690.1 GCA_015206935.1 Pseudanabaenaceae cyanobacterium LEGE 13415
CTGTTGAGTGTTCCATTTGGAATTGCGATCGCCGTTTATCTATCTGAAATTGGTAGATCAGGTGCAATCGCTCAAACCGTTCGCTTTGTTCTCTCTATTCTGAGTGCTGTACCTTCAATTGTTGTTGGCGTGTTCGCGTATGCAGTGATTGTTCTTGCGACTCTCTTCGGCTATCGCGGATTTTCGGCACTAGCAGGCGGATTTGCACTTGCTGTGATCATGTTACCGATCGTCGTTCTCTCTACCGAAGAAACCTTAAAGCTGGTTCCGAATCATCAGCGGCTTGCATCTGCGGCACTCGGAGCAAATTCGTTTCAAACGGTGTTCAAGATTGTTTTAAGAGCAGCCTTGCCAAGTATTACAACCGGAGTGTTATTAGCGATCGCAAGAGCTTCCGGTGAAACGGCTCCTCTGATCTTCACCGCATTGTTTAGTCAAAGCTGGGTTGAGCAGATTTTGAATCCCACCCCTTCACTCTCTGTGATGATCTACAACTATTCGAGTTCTGCTTTTCCCGAACAAACTCAGATGGCTTGGACAGCTTCACTCGTCCTGCTTGGTCTTGTCACTGTTACTAATCTTTTATCTCGCCTGATCACCCGGAAACGTTGACCTATGTTGCATTCTATTTCACAGACGGAACTTGCTTTGTCCGCTCAAAATGTCGATGTGTTTTATGGCGATCGAAAAGCCCTTTCTTCGATCTCAATGGACATCTATCCCGGACAAGTCACTGCGATTATCGGTCCTTCAGGCTGTGGTAAATCGACGTTTATCAAAGCCCTTAATCGCATCGGTGAACTTGAAAGTGAGATGCGAGTTAAGGGACGAGTGCAGTTTTTTGGTCAAGATATCTACAGTCCGCGTGTGAATCTCAACCGCTTGCGGCGACAGATTGGTATGGTGTTTCAAAAGCCAAATCCCTTTCCCATGAGCATCTATGATAATGTTGCTTATGGCGTTCGTGTGTTTAGTCGCGTTTCTCGATCGCGGCTCGATGAAGTGGTCGAACAATCTCTCGCAGATGCCGCGCTCTGGGATGAGGTCAAAGATAATTTGAAAAAATCAGCCCTGAGTTTATCCGGTGGACAACAGCAACGATTGTGTATTGCTCGTGCCCTGGCAGTAAAGCCGAGAGCGTTACTGATGGATGAACCCTGTTCGGCACTTGATCCGATCGCCACCATGAAGATCGAGGAATTGATCAATTCATTGCGTCAGGAATTCACGATCGTCATTGTGACTCACAATATGCAACAAGCAGCGCGAATTAGCGATCGGACTGCGTTTTTCAGCACCGACGAAAGCCGCATCGGTCAACTCATCGAAATCGATGACACTCAGAGAATTTTCAACGGTGCGACAAATTCCCGCACTCGTGACTATGTTGAAGGGCGGTTTGGTTAAGCCCTGATGGAGCGCGATCGCTAGAGGTTCTATGTTCGTTTCCGAATATTTGAAGAGCTTCATGGGGCAGCACTGATCCGCGATCGCATCAAGCCGCTCTACAGTTTGGTGCGATCGCGTTTCGTTCGCTTTTGAATGTTCCAAAGCTGCGATTCATCGATCGGGATCAGTAAAATCATAAATCAGTTCTCTCTTTCGGCAGGTGAAGCCAACAATGTTCTCGTAACCTCTCACCTCAGCTACCCCTCCTTTTCCCACTGTTCCAAATTGTTAAGAGAATCCGCCTCTTTTTCCCTACTTAATGCAGATGTTGACTATAAACAAATTGGAAATCCTGAATCATAGAGACTCATAAAGAAATTCAGAGTCTTAGACTTTGAATCGGGAATGCACCAGGGTTGCCAAAATTGACTACTCTGGTAATGTAACGAACTCTTAAACTTTAGGCGCGAGTGATGGAACCGATATATCAGTACGCCTGGCTCATCCCAGTCCTGCCACTGGCGGGTGCGATGCTCGTGGGTCTAGGGCTGATCACATTCAACAAGGATGTCAACAAGCTCAGAAAAGCGAATTCTATCTTCATCGTGTCATTGATTGGCGCGGCGATGACCCATGCGTTTGCTCTGTTCTGGAGCCAGTATCAAGGGCACGAACCTTTTACACGATCGATTGAGTGGGCAGCAGCGGGAGATTTCCATCTGACGATGGGATATGTGATCGATCCCCTGTCGTCACTCATGCTTGTCATCGTGACCACCGTAGCCTTCTTGGTGATGATCTACACCGATGGCTACATGGCGCACGATCCGGGCTATGTACGTTTTTATGCTTATTTGAGCCTCTTTAGTTCCTCGATGTTGGGCTTGGTGATCAGTCCGAATCTGGTACAGGTTTACATCTTCTGGGAACTGGTGGGGATGTGTTCGTATTTGCTGATCGGGTTCTGGTTCTACCGGAAGGCGGCGGCGGATGCGTGCCAAAAAGCATTTGTTACAAACCGAGTGGGCGACTTTGGTTTGCTGCTTGGAATTTTGGGGCTGTACTGGGCGACTCGAAGCTTTGACTTTGGGGAGATCGGGGAACGGCTTCAGGACATGGTGGCAACGGGATCGCTGAGTGGCGGAATTGCGGCTTTGTTCGCAATTTTGGTGTTTCTGGGCCCGGTGGCGAAATCGGCACAGTTTCCGCTCCATGTTTGGCTGCCGGACGCGATGGAAGGCCCGACTCCGATTTCGGCTTTGATTCACGCGGCGACGATGGTGGCGGCAGGAGTCTTCTTGATTGCGCGGATGTTCCCGGTGTTTGAAGGGATTCCGGTTGTGATGGATGTGATCGCTTGGACGGGATGCTTTACGGCGTTCTTGGGAGCCTCGATCGCAATTACGCAAAACGACATCAAGAAGGGCTTGGCTTATTCCACGATGTCGCAGTTGGGATACATGGTAATGGCGATGGGCGTTGGAGCCTATAGCGCTGGACTCTTCCACC
>JADEXW010000139.1 GCA_015206935.1 Pseudanabaenaceae cyanobacterium LEGE 13415
AGATGAAGTTTTCCCCCACTTCCGCGACTTAGGGAAACGGGAAGCTTTACTGAAAAACTATTTTGCCGACGAGCAAGTTCAAGCTTATCTAGAAGAATTGCCTGTTGATGGTGAAGTGGTCACAGATTGGTCAATGGCTGAACGGGGACTGGTTCACCATGAATTACAAAACGGAGCTGCATCCCGAAATGGTCGATCGCGCTCTTCAGTCGAAAACTCAGAAGAAAACTACGGCGGATATCGATCGGCAACTGCCACTTTAACGGCAACTGATGTCGCGGCTTCAGAACGATCGACAAAATACGCAGGCAACGGGACTGAAACTCGATCGACCGTTTCGCGTCCGTCTCGGAATGGTCGTCCCCGTCCTCAATCACACTATCAAGCGCCCGAACACGAAGAACCCAGAGCAAAAAGACCACGGGAAAATCGTCGATCTCGCTGGATTCCGATCGTGCTTGGGATTGCGCTGGCGATGGGACTCGGATTTCTAATGATTCGCGCCCTAAGAGCGATCATGAATCCGACTACTCAGACCGCAACTGATGCAATTCCTGTCCAACTCGATCAGCCTGTGGTGAATCTCGTTCCGGCTGAACAAGCGGTGTCACTATCGGGTGAAATGACGCAAGGATTGGCGCAGAAAGTTCTAGAAACTTGGCTGAATGCAAAGCGTCATGCAATGGGCAAAACTTATGACACTTCAAAGCTGTCGCAAGTTTTAGTTGATCCGAGACTGTCTGAGTGGCAGCGGAATTCTGAGGAAAGTAAGCGAGATAACTTACACATCGAATACGATCATGCTGTGAAAGTAGACAGTGTTGAAGTGAGTCCGACTGATCCGAATCAAGCCACGGTCAGAGCGACTGTGACGGAAGTGCGGAAATATTTTCAGAGTGGACAGCCTGGAGATGTCCAGACCGATCGAGATATGTCAGTTCGTTACACTTTGGTCAAACAAAACAACGAATGGCGCATTAAGGACTGGCAATAAAATATCCGAGAGAATGTCCGTCTTTTGACTGCTCTATTTAGGGATACAATCCGTTACGATAGTGCAGGGAGTAGCGCCCGGTGGCGGAAAGGGCATGATCGGAAGTTTGGTTCACGCATATACCCCCTTGATCTTCTGGACAGGGATGGGTGCTTTGTTGTTCAAATATTTGCCGCAATCGTTTCCACGATTTTTGGGGCGAAGTTTATATTGGGTCGGTGTCCCGTGGCAGATTTTCGCCCTCGTGCGAGAAACAGATTTTAATGCAAATGCTGGACTTGCTCCCGCCATTACGATCGCGACTTTGGGCACTGGATTAACGATCGCTTGGCTCACGTTACAAGTTTTGCTCTGGCTCAAAACCGTCTCAAAACCGACTTGGTTAAGCGCGATCGATTCTTGGTTGCCGCCGCTCGATCGGTCTTCTCAAGGAACTTTTGTGATCGCGTCTATGCTCGGCAATACGGGATTCGTCGGACTAGGACTGATTCCTGCACTTCTTGGCGGCGGCGATATGAGTTGGGCGGTCTTCTTCAGCGTCACTCAAAATCTCATCGGAACGTATGGGATTGGTGTTCTGATTGCGAGTCATTATGGTCGATCGGAAACTCAGAGTTCGCTTTGGACATTGTTGCGGGATCTGATCACAGTTCCGACCCTTTGGGCATTTGCGGCAAGCTACACCACTCAATCAATTCCATTCCCGGAGTGGGGCGAAACGCTGGTTCATTCCTCGCTGTTATTCGTAATTCCAGCCTCATTTTTGTTAATGGGAATGCGATTGATTCAGCTAAAAGGGATTGAAAGCTTAAAAACCGCTACAATTTCGGTATTGCTAAAGGCATTAGTTCTACCCACTTTAGTCGCGATCGCAGTTGCAGTTTTAGGACTGAATCACGATGCGCGGCTGTCTCTGACCATCATGGCAGGAGTCCCGACTGCGTTTGCGAGCCTAATTCTGGCAGAAGAATATAACTTAGATCCGGATCTCGCTGCGAGTAGTATTGCCCTGAGTACGATCGTCATTCTGGCAACGATTCCGATCTGGTTATTAGTTAGCTAAAAATTGAAAAATTGTATAAACGCATACGTATCTCTGGATCAATGGTAGAATTTTGCCGACAAGTTGAGACGCACTATTTATGCTGCCAACGCTCCTGACAGATGCCGCATCCGTCCCACCCAAGCTCACGCTCGGTCGAATTTTGGTTGTAGATGACGAGCATTTAATTCGAGACACGATCGCGCTCACTTTGTCCGATGAAGGCTATGAAGTCATGACCGCTGTAGATGGTCGTGAAGCGCTCGAAATTCTTCAAGCTGCTCTTAATCAAGAATCTGATCAATCGACCATGCCCGATCTGATCATTCTCGATCTGATGTTGCCGTATGTGAACGGATTGGATATTTGCCGCTGGATGCGTCGCGAAGGAAATAATGTCCCGATTCTGATGTTAAGCGCGAAAGGGAGTGAAACCGATCGTGTCGTTGGCTTAGAAGTTGGCGCGGATGATTATCTGACGAAACCATTCGGAATGCGGGAACTGGTTGCCCGTTGTCGCGCTCTTTTACGTCGCCATCAACAATTCCAAGCAACGCAAGCGGTTCCGACTCTACAGTATCAAGATGTCACGATTTACCCCCAAGAATGCCGGGTTACAGTTCGGGGTGAAGTCGTCAACTTTTCACCCAAAGAATTCAAATTATTAGAGCTTTTCTTGCGGCATCCCAAGCGCGTTTGGTCACGGGATCAACTGCTGGAGAAAATCTGGGGTCACGATTTTATTGGTGAAAGTAAAACCGTTGATGTTCACATTCGCTGGCTCAGAGAAAAACTGGAACTTGATCCAAGTAACCCCCAATATTTAGTCACGGTGAGGGGTTTCGGCTATCGATTCGGTTAAGCTAGAGGGACATTGCCCACTTTTTAGCCCCCCTCGATGCTGTGTCTGTTCTCTGGTTTCTTGCTGGATTTGCGATCGGGATTTTGCCTTTCATACTCTACCGAGGACGACTCAGTTCCCGCATCGATCGCTTAACAAAAGACTTCCCGCCCGACGAAGCCGCGATCGATTTATCGGTGACTTCGCGATTGTCGATGTTGATGCACCATCATCAGGCACGACTGGAAGAATTAGAGAGATCGATCGAGGCTTGGAAACAGGTGCAAAATCTTTCCCCGATCGCGTATCTCCAAGTGGATGAGGAAAATCAGCTCATTTGGTGCAATCCTTCAGCCGTCAAGCTTTTGGGAATTACTCAGGCGGATGATTACGAACCCCGATTATTGCTGGAATTAGTGCGATCGTATGAACTCGATTCGCTGATTGAAAAAGCACGTGATCGGAATCAACCGCATCAGCGCGAATGGCTGTTTTACCCAATTTCCGCTGATGCTGAAGATCTGTCACAAGCTCGATCGACTCCAATACGAGGGACAGCTTTTCCTCTACAGAAGGGTGAAATAGGGGTTTACCTCGAAAATCGTCAAGAAACCGTGAATTTGACACAACAGCGTGATCGATGGATTTCCGATGTCGCCCATGAATTAAAAACGCCTCTAACTTCGATTCGGCTTGTGGCTGAAACCCTACAGCCTCGGCTTGATCCCCCAAATCAGCAATGGATCGATCGATTACTGAATGAAACGATTCGGCTCAGTCGATTAGTTCAAGATTTACTGGATCTCAGTCTATTAGACCTGAATCCCTCACAGCGATTGCGCCTTACTTCAGTCGATCTCGTCAAACTTATCTATTCTGCCTGGCAAAGTCTCGAACCGCTTGCCTGCGAAAAGCAAGTCCAGTTTTCCTACGACGGATTAGAGTCAGTCATCCTGAAAGCTGACGAAGCTCGAATGCACCGAGTTTTTCTCAATTTGCTCGATAACAGTTTGAAGTACAGCCCTTCTCAAAGCGTCATCCGAGTCGAAACCGCACTCCAAGACCACTCAAAGCCGCGCGTCCAAATCGATATCGTCGATTCTGGAGAAGGATTTCCTGAAGACTCGATCGAGCATGTCTTCGATCGCTTTTATCGGGCAGATCCCTCGCGCTCAAGACAAGGACAGGAAGCCTCTCAGTTGACCAGTGGCAGCGGTTTAGGACTGGCGATCGTGCGTCAAATCATTGAGGCTCATCAAGGCAGCGTCCGCGCCCAAAATCATCCCAATGAAGGTGGCGCATGGCTGCAAATCATATTACCGATCGAGCGGACTTCATGAATACTTATCGCTCACTGTCAACGAATTATGAATTCTGAATCAGCCGATTGTTCCGCCATTTTACTGAATACAGGCTGGTGTAATATTTGTACATATTGGTATTTATACAGTCGTCACCTCGCTGCTTCATCGTTTGTTCACATCAGATTTGAGTCTAGGTCGTATGCCTGAAAGAGTCCAAAAAATTCTTTCACAATGGGGAATCGCCTCGCGTCGTCAGGCGGAACAGATGATCTTAGAAGGGCGAGTACGATTGAACGGAGCGATCGCGGAATTAGGTCAAAAAGCAGATCCCGAACTCGATCGCGTCGAAGTCGATGGACAGTTGATTCAAATCGTCGATCGTCCGCAATTTCTCTATTTTCTGCTGAACAAACCCGCAGGCGTGGTGTCCACCTGTGACGATCCCCAGAATCGTACAACCGTTCTTGAACTTTTGAAGAAGAGTTTAAGACAAGGACAAGGACTTCACCCGATCGGACGATTAGATGTAGAATCAACCGGAGCCATTTTGCTGACGAATGATGGAGAGTTGACTCATTATCTGACTCATCCTCGCCATCACATCCCCAAAACTTATGAAGTCTGGGTCGAAGGAGAAGTGTCACGCTCCATCTTGCAGGAATGGCGAGAAGGCGTTATCTTGGACAACCGAAAAACCTTGCCTGCCTCGGTGAATGTGTTACGCCGTACTCCATCGAGTACATTACTGCGTGTCATTCTTCGCGAAGGTAGAAATCGCCAGATTCGTCGCGTTGCCGAACAGTTGGGTCATCCCGTGATCCAGCTTCACCGAAGCGCGATCGGAGAAATCAAGCTCCACTTACGGGGCAAACCCGCTTTATTGCCGGGACAGTATCGCCCCCTCGAAGATTTTGAAATTCGTGTCCTCAAACAGGGAATCAACCTGCCGTTAGAGAAGTCGCCAGCACAGACGAAGGAGCCGCCGAGATGAAGAAGCCACCCCTCCAAACGAATCGAGAACAAGCAGAACGGCTGGCAGAGTTGGGACATCAACTCCGCGATCGTCGCGAGAAGCAGGATATTTCCCTGGAAAAAGTGGCGGGGACAACTTGTATTCAACCGCGATTGTTGAGAGCGATCGAGCAAGGCAAGATCGAAGAATTGCCTGAGCCTGTTTATATTCGCAGCTTTATTCGCCAGTATGCTGACGCGATCGGGCTAAACGGTGTGGAGTTTGCCAGCGAGTTTCCCACAACAGGCGTGATGGCATTGCCAACGATTCGGACTTCTTGGCGATCGCTACCCGGAGCGCAGTTACGCCCGGTACACCTGTATTTAATGTACATGGCGCTGATTTTTGGAGCGGTGAATGGATTGTCTTATTTTCTGAATCGATCGACGCAAGCTTCAGTTCCCGTTGTCGAATTACAACAGCCTGCCACTCCAGCAGGTCCAACTTTGCCCATACAACAACCTGCCAAGACTAAGACCATTTCGCCTGCACCGACTTCTGATAAACCGATTCGAGTCGGGGTCACACTAACCGAGGAATCCTGGGTACGAGTGATGGCAGATGACAAGGTGGCATACGAAGGCGAATTGCCGAAAGGGACTCAGCGGACTTGGACTGCCGATCGACAAGTGGTTGTCCGGGCTGGAAATGCAGGTGGCGTGATTGTTTCCTACAACGAAAGTCAGGCGAAACCCTTGGGACAACCGGGAGAGATTCAGGAGATGGCTTTCCCGCCTGATCCGCAAATGGCGTTGAGATAAATAGGCTGTCGGGGCGAATTTCCGCCCCTTTATTTTTTTGAAATCAAAATGTCAGTTCATTACGGTTGGTTGGGATCGATCTCCGATTTTCTGGCTTGTTCGCCGAGCGATTGGTTAGCGACACTGCAAGCGAATTACCAAGCGCTGTATCGGATGCGATCGACGGGAACGCAAAATCAGGCTTGGGAAGAATGTGGAGAAATTTTACGGTCTCAGTTTGCCAATCTGAGTCACAAATCTTGGACGCTGATTTTTGAATACGAATTACCCGGTGAAGGCGGACGACGACCGGATTTAGTTATTCTGGGAGCAGGGCGAATTTTTGTTTTTGAATTCAAACAAAAAGCAACGCTCTCGAATGCGGACTTGGATCAAGTTGCGGCTTACGCAAGAGATTTATCGGAATATCATAAAGCATCGGCAAATCATCCGGTGACTGCAATCCTGATTCCAACGTGGTATACAAAAGAGAACGCGGTTCGGAATACAGTACAGATTCTCAATCCGACGAAAATCGCAACATATTTAGAATCACTAACTGAAACAGAAATTGAAATCGATTCTGCTCAATGGGTGAATTCGATTTATGAACCATTGCCGACTGTAATTGCTGCTGCACGACGAATTTTTCAGCAAGAACCGTTACCGAGCATTAGACGCGCTCAGAGTGCGAAAATTCCTGAGATTTTGGAATATTTACGGCAAATTGTCGATCGAGCCTCTGAACAAAAAGAACGACACCTAATCCTAATTACAGGTGTTCCCGGTGCTGGGAAAACCTTAGTTGGATTACAGTTTGTTTATGAAAGCGATCGACCTGCCATTTTTCTGTCTGGCAATCGTCCTTTAATTACCGTTCTTCAGTACGCACTTCAAAGTAAAGCATTCGTTCGAGAAATTCGTAATTTTTATCTACAACACGAAGCCCGTCGCCAATCTGCACCCAGAGAAAACATTATCGTTTTTGATGAAGCTCAACGTGCTTGGGATGCCGAGCGTATGTCTGAAAAGTACGGAATTTCAAGCGCTGCTCCGGGTGCAGTTTTACGAATTTGTGAGCGGGTTCCAGATTGGTGTGTGCTGCTTGGCTTAATCGGAGAAGGACAAACGATCCATGTCGGGGAAGAAGGCGGAATCCAGCAATGGAACGAAGGATTAAGCGAATCTTGGCAAGTTCACTGTTCGTCTGAGCAAGCAAAATATTTTGATACAACTGTTCACACGAATGATTTATTAAATCTCACCACGTCTTTGCGATCGCATCTCGCTCATCATGTTCAATCTTGGGTTGCTCATGTTCTGAATGGCGAAATTGAGCAAGCTCATTCTGTGATGCCTTTTCTGATTCAAGAAGGATTTAATGCTTATCTCACTCGTGATTTAGAAGCAGCAAAAAACTATTGTCGATCGCGCTATCAAAATCAATCCGATAAGCGTTATGGTTTGGTCGCTTCTTCTCGATCGCGTAATTTAGTCAAATACGGCATTCGCAACGATTACATTTCAACTCAAAAACTCAATATTGGCGCTTGGTACATCGATCCACCCGATTCTGAGAACTCTTGTTGTACCTTCGATCGCGTTGTCACTGAATTTAGTTGCCAAGGATTAGAACTCGATTTTCCGATCGTGGGCTGGGGCGATGACTTGATTTGGAAAGAAAACACTTGGGTCACAACCACGCGCCAGAAAAATGTCCGTGATCCGTTACAGCTTCGATTAAACAGTTATCGCGTCCTACTCACTCGTGGACGGGATGGATTCATCATTTACGTGCCGCCCGAATCGAAAATGGATCAAACTTTTGAAATTTTGCGATCGTCCGGATTATTACTTCTTGATGATGAAAAGTGATGTCATGAAGCCCAGACTAACTCAATCAAGCAACGAAGTGATCTCAGTCAAAACACGGATTGATCTCCGTCACTTCATAAAGCTTTTAACATCCCTATACTGACTCCAACCCAGAGCCGCGCAAAACTTTCTCCGCGCAAATTCCGAATTGCAGCCTCGATCGTGTGTAGTAACGAGTAACTCCTTCGCATGATTCATGCCTGCGATGCTAGTGATGCCTTCGATATAAGTAGTTTCAACGTTTTCTGGAACTCCCCACTCTGTTCCTGAGTCCCAGACCACGGGAACACTAAGCGAAGCAACCGACTGATTTCCACATAGCGCACAGAAAACATGATGCCAGCAACTTCTTTCTACGCTGATGCAGAGTTTGACCCCTCCACCCTGGAGCATTCCCCGATCGCGACAGACTCCGAGTTTGATCCGTCCGAGGATCTGTCAGAACTCGAAGCTGAACTGACCGGACAAGCAGGAATGCGCCCGACTGGACGGAAAACCACCGATTTGGTCAGGCTCTATCTCCAAGAAATCGGGCGCTACCGTCTCCTCGGACGCGATGAAGAAGTCGCTGAGGCACAAAAAGTCCAACGCTACATGAAACTTTTAGAACAGCGCAATGATGCCGCTGACAAGGGAAATGCCCCAATTCGTCAATATGTCGAGTTGATCGATGCTCGCGATCGCTTAGTTTCAACTTTGACGCATCGCCCTTCTCTCGAACGCTGGGCAGCCGAAGCCAAAATCGATGTGGCAAACCTCAAACCGATGTTGGCAGAAGGGAAACAGCACTGGGCAAAACTCGTGAATCTAACCGTTGCGGAACTAGATTTAATTCAGAGTCAAGGACTTGCCGCCAAAACTCGAATGATTAACGCAAATTTGCGGTTAGTCGTCTCAGTCGCGAAGAAATATCAAAATCGCGGATTAGAACTGCTTGATCTCATTCAAGAAGGCACGTTAGGACTAGAACGAGCGGTTGAGAAGTTCGATCCAACGAAAGGCTACCGATTCAGCACTTATGCGTATTGGTGGATTCGTCAAGGAATTACTCGCGCGATCGCCACTCAAAGCCGTACAATTCGCCTTCCGGTTCACATCACGGAAAAACTGAACAACATTAAGAAAGCGCAGCGCAAACTTTCTCAGGAAAAAGGTCGCACTGCCACGATCGAGGATATTGCTAAAGAATTAGAAATGAGTCCGCCGCAAGTGCGTGAAGTGCTGCTGCGAGTTCCGCGATCAGTCTCACTCGAAACCAAAGTCGGGAAAGAGCGCGATACCGAACTCGGTGATTTGCTGGAGACTGAAGAAATTACGCCCGAAGAAACCCTGATGCGGGAATCACTCAGACGCGATTTGATTCAGTTATTGGCAGATTTAACCGATCGAGAACGCGACGTGATCGAGATGCGATTCGGTTTAGGTAGCGACGGACATCCATATTCTTTGGCAGAGATTGGACGCGCTTTAGAATTATCAAGAGAGCGTGTCAGACAAATCGAAGCGAAAGCGCTGCAAAAACTCCGTCAGCCGAAACGTCGGAATCGGGTTCGAGACTATCTTGAGTCATTGAGCTAACCTGCCGCTTTCTAGAACAATTGCATAATATTCTCAATTAGGTGAACTTATTGCAAGTCACCTATTTTTTTTGTATGCTATGATTCTCAAGAAAGGAGGCTTTGTTGACAATGCTGAACGCTCCTACCTATACCAGTGCTTCGCTTAAGGCTGAATTAAATGAAAAAGGATGGCGCTTGACTCCACAGCGTGAAACCATTCTTCAGGTGTTTCAACAGCTTCCAGAGGGACAACACTTGAGCGCTGAAGATCTCTATCACGAACTTCAGACGAAAGGTGAAGCCATTAGTTTATCGACGATCTATCGCACTCTGAAATTGATGTCGCGGATGGGCATCTTACGCGAACTTGAACTCGCTGAAGGTCACAAACATTACGAGATTAACCAACCTCATCCACACCATCACCATCATTTGATCTGTGTACGGTGCAATAAAACGATCGAGTTCAAAAGCGATTCGATTCTTAAAACCGGAACAAAAGCAGCCCAGAAAGAGGGATTCCACATCTTGGACTGCCAACTCACCATTCATGCCGTTTGTCCGACCTGTCAGCGATCGCTACTTCCGCTCTAAGTTAGTCAAAAACGACACGCGCATCACCAAGACCGCGCGATCGCAACAATGAAGCTTGACGTTCTGCCGCTTCTGGAGTGGTGTAACTGCCTGCGTTAACATAATTTCCGAGTCGAGACTGTCTCGGAACCGCGTTTGGAATCACATCTTGAATTCGGCTGAATTCTGTTGTACTACGGAACGGAATGACGACTAGATAACGACGAGTATTTTGAGGGGTTTGCACATCTCCCCCA
>JADEXW010000140.1 GCA_015206935.1 Pseudanabaenaceae cyanobacterium LEGE 13415
CGTTGAAGCATTAAAGTTCAAAGGAATGACTCCAGAACAGCGATCGCTCTATGAGTTAGTCGCTCAACGAACTGAAGGATTTCCTGAACCAGACGAAAAGCGACTCCAACAAGCACTAAAACTGGGTGGTGGAGAACTCCAACAGTTTCACGATCGAGGAAATTACTGGACAGTAGATTGGACAACCGCAGATGGAACGGGGCACACAAGCGCGATCACAAAAGATGATCTCACAGTCGTTAGCTCTGGAATCTGTCTAAGCGGACGCGATCGAGATTTTGATTTGCAATCTTTAGTCGGTGTCATTGAACAACAGGAACTATGAGCTTCTTTTTGCACGAACAGCTTTACCGATCGACAACAGTGATGGAAACGTTAAAGAACTATCCCATCACCATTTGTGGCGCAGGAGCATTAGGAGCGAATCTAACTGAGAATTTAGCGCGTGCTGGGTTTGGAAAGATTCGAGTCATCGATCGCGATCTCATTGAAGATAGAAATCTTTCAACTCAACCATACTATCGATCGGATGTCGGAGCGTTCAAAGCGAAGATTTTGGCAAATAACTTATATCGAGCGATCGGTACTAAGATAGAAGCCGAAACCAAAGAGCTAACTACAAAAAATGCTGCTCAATTGCTTAAAGATAGCTCACTGATTGTTGATGTCTTTGATAACAGCATCTCTCGCGAAGCTCTAAAGCACTATGCGGCTCAAACTGGGATTGCTTGTCTTCATGCGGGACTATCGGCTGACTATGCAGAAGTGATCTGGAATGATGTTTATCGAGTTCCTTCAGATGCGAATGATGATGTGTGTGATTATCCGTTAGCACGAAACTTAGTCATGCTAACGGTTGCGATCGCGAGTGAATCAATCATTTCTTTCATTGCTACAGGCGAACAACGGAACTTCTCGATCACACTCAAAGATTTGGCTATCCAAGCTCTGAGATTGTGATTTGGTGAGCTTCAACCAGTGCTGGAACTTCCAAATAATCGATCGATCACTAATCGAGCGCGATACGATGCAAACACACTAACCAAGCTCGATCGTAATGAGTGCGAATGTTCGTGGCATTCCAAACAAAAGAGGTTTGTGTTTTTATATTATTTGACCGTCAATCCTGACCAATCTGATTCAACCTCAGACGAATTAGCAGATCATTCAAAGCTGCGTGAGCCGTTGGATCTTCTTGTAAATGGCTTTGTTGACTTGCCCTTTCGATCGCATTCACTAACCGCTGATATTCTTGCTGATGAAACTCGATGTCCGCATCAGAAAGAACACTCTTCTCTGCACCCTTTAGCTTACGATCAATTAATTCCGGTACATACGGCAACTGAAATTTCTCGTTCAATTTCACCAAATTTGCTTCGACTTCTCCAGTTTGCATCAGATGAATTCCAGTCAATAGCACCCGATAAACATACAATAGCGGTTTCACTCTAGGCTGTGCTTCTTTCGCAAACAAGCGCCACTGAGTCTTAGCAAATCCCAGATAGTGATGACTGTGATAGCGTGTGATACAACCTTGTGTGATCGCTTTCAATTCCTCATGTTCTGGAGTCGTCTGAACAATCAATGGCGAATAGAGTTGCTCCAAAACATAGCCATTGCGCTTCAATAACAATCCAAAGAACTTTTTCACGTCATGCGTGACTAGATCCAGTTCGATGTTTGATTCAAGATTAGATTGCTCGATCGTTTCTTGCCCCGTCTTCAATCCAATTACTTCGGTCAGCGGCAGAATGTGAACCCCACGCAAATCATAGTCCGAGTCTGGTGAGGGAAACCCATAAAGATGTGCCCCGCTAATGGTTGCAAACAAAAGCGGGTAAGGTTGTTGAGCAGCAATGTCCGCTAGAAGGAGTTCACTCATTGTTCAGTTCAATTTTTGAGTTTGATACCGACGCGCCTCAATTAAAAAACGATTTGCCTTCTCATAGTCTGGGCGCTCTGGTAGCTGAGTGGTTGAAAAAGCTCGATCGAACTGTTCATGTAAGCTCAATCGCCAAGCATTCACCTCTTCCCAATTGATTTGATGGTACTTAATGGTAAGCAATCGATCGCGGTATTGCTCAATCCGTACTGGAACAAAGCCTTCTTGCAAAATGGTGATGCCTGACAACAACAATCGAATCAAGTGCATTGCATGTTTCCAACGAATATCGCCATGATTGCGAAGGTCTTGTTCCATCTTTTTGAACTGAGACAGAACATAGCTGTTATAGGTCTGGTAAACCAATTTTGACAGAAAGATTTCGCGGATTTCGAGCAAAGATTCTGCAATATGCGATCGCAGTTCAACTATCGGTGAGTAAAGACATTCCAAAACATTTGGATTCGCTTTTAACGCCAGAATTAGAAACTTCTGAAGTTCCCAGTAACATTCCTGTTCTGCTTTATGTTCCAACTGTTCAGGAATGCCATAAAGCGACCAATGCAACTCAGCAGGCGGAAGATAAATCCCACGTCGATCGATGTCTGAGTGTTCATCATCTAAGCCATAGGCTCTAGATCCCACCACACAGCGATAAATCACATATTGATCTAAGTCATACTCTGCTAGAAAGTCACCGGGTTGCATTCCTGCTTTCTGATAGTGTTTCCGAATGCTCAACTCATGTCGCTTAAGGCAGACT
This sequence comes from Pseudanabaenaceae cyanobacterium LEGE 13415, assembly GCA_015206935.1. Lineage (GTDB taxonomy): Bacteria > Cyanobacteriota > Cyanobacteriia > Leptolyngbyales > Leptolyngbyaceae > Leptolyngbya. The sequence continues at coordinate 2,646 of JADEXW010000140.1, forward strand.
TGAATCCCATTAGGCAACTGAACGCGATAAGCATGAGAATTATCCGTTGGAGCTTCAACAATCACCCCAACTGCACCTTGCAAACAGACAGATTCACCCGCATTGTTTTTAACTTCAATCCGGCTCACAACCTGAGTTCCAACAGGCAAAATTAGATTTAGCGTCGAAAGAGAGTCCAACATAGTAATCACTTGTAGTACTTGTAGTATATCTTCTTTCTCATTGGATGAGAATAGGGAAAGTTTTGAGCTAGGGAAACTTTGAGCTAGAAGAATTCCTTCAATTCCAAAGTGCTTTCCACCTTCAAAGTCCCCCAAATTTGGGGGATTTAGGGGGCATTAGCTGATGTAACCGAAGCGGAGACGACTTGTCTATACACACTAGGAATGAGGCATTTAAGGGGCTTTAGAAGATGCCGAACCTCAGTTCAGGTTACTTCAGCCAAAAGCGGGCAAATTTTCTCCGGAACCTTTAGATATTTCCAAGTAGTCACTGCCTGAAGTTCGATCGCGCATCAAAGTCTTTAAAGATAGTGCCCGCTCTGCAAAGCAGAAATTTGCCAGTTTTTACGGGCTTAACTGTGGTTCTCGATCGATAAAATAAAGTGTCAAAAATTACGGCTGAAATTGTGCAAAATTCTCGATCGCTCCAGAAAACAGTCTTCTCCCCTCGAACCGCAAAATTTCTCTTTATCGTCCTGCTCGCCTTTGCGATCGTGCTAACCAGCCTATCGGTTCAAGCCGCACCCAAAGCGATCGTGTACTCTAATTTGTCATTCAATCCCAATCAAAGTGGACTGTTCTCAATTCAGCCAACAGGACGCGATCGACGTAAACTCGTTCCAGGAGCAATTGGCGCAGCGGTTTGGTCTCCGAATGGTCAACGAATTGCATTCACCCTTAACGACGATGTGTATGTCGTGAATTCAAACGGCTCAAATCTGAAAAAGCGATTTACAGAAGAGTCAGCCTGTAGAGCGTCTTCAACCGAATTACATTGGTTTTCGGACAATCAGCGGCTAGTCTTTCCTCGATCGTGCGATGGTTTCACCAATGAAGATCCTGGTACGGTGAGCATCTTTCTAAGCAGCGATAAAGTACCCACCTCTCAGCTTTGGTCGCCCAAGCCGGATCAAGAACTCAATTCAAATCTAGCCTTTTCCCCAAACGGTCAAGCCGTGAGCTACGTAGCAAATCGATCGCTCTATCGGATGACGCTTAACAATCCGGGAGCGACTCAACCGATTACCCCCGCCGATTCAGAAGCAGGCTATCAATTTAGCTTAGTTTCATGGTCGCCAGATAGCACGAAGATTGCGCGAATCGATTATCTGAAAGGTAGAAATCAGCGAATCTCGATCGTTCAACCCGATGGCAAACTGCTTGCTCAGTGGACAAGCCCCGGCATTAATTGGGCAACTCCAAACCTCATTTGGTCACCGAACAGTGAGCAAGTCGCCTACTATCAATCTGAGCCTAAAAGTTTGAGTTCTATCTATCTGTTTGATTTAAAGACAAAGACTCAGAAAGCTCTAACTCGTGAACCTGCATACTACACCAATCTCAAATGGTCGCCTGACGGTCGGCAAATTGCGTTTACGTATCAAGTCGATTCAGCTAGAACTGCACTTTATACGATCGACCTAGCAAGTTCAATCCTGAAAGACCTGACACCGAATCTCAAAACTGAAGAAATAGATGCACCTGCTTGGTCGCCTGATAGCCGTCAGATCATTTTTGTCTCAGGCAAAATCGGTGAAAACAATCTCTACATCGTTAATCGAAATGGTTCAGGTTTGCGGCAACTCACCTACGATCGCGAATCTTCCATTTACTACCCAACTTGGCAGCCTTAAATCATCAAGCGTTCTAGCGCATGAGAATCAGGAATACAAAGCGTATCGCGATCGCGGACAATCAAGCCCTTTTTCTCTAGCTTGCTCAACACACGAGTCACTGTTTCTCGCGCCAATCCACTCAAACTACTGAGTTCCCGATGCGGCAAGTTTGGGATCTCAGTTCCATTTTGTCCCCGTTTCCCTTGTCCATCCGCCAAAAATAGAAGAATATCCGCCACTCGCGATGTGCTATCAGATTCGCGCAATCTCAAACGACGATTCACCTGTCTCAAACGTCGCGCCATCAATTGCGCTAACCGAATTCCCGCTTCTGGCTCAGAATTGAGAAGTTGAACGAAATCTTGCGCGGGCATATTCCCGATTATTGTGGGAGCCAGCGTGATCACATCTGTCGATCGAGGAACTTCATCGAGCGGAGCCATTTCTCCAAACAGTTCACCCTTGCCCAAAATATTTAGTGTCACCTCTTTTCCGTCGAGGTTATATGTCCGAATCTTCACCCAACCATTGAGAATAAAATAAACTGAGCTACCCCAATCGTTTTCGAGCAAAATCACCTGATTTGCTGGGTGATTCCGCATCACAACATGAGAAATTGCCTTTTCGATCGCGCTATCAGGCAGACCTTCAAAGAATGGAGCAGAGCGGATCGATGTATGAACCGGAGTGTCGCGGAGGGTGTAACGGTCTTCCATTGGAGAGTACTAACCAGAGTGCGGCAGAAACAAAAAACGCAAGATGACCCCTAAAATCAAATGAGGGATGAGCTTAAAATGCCCATCTGTCCCAGAGATTGCACAGCCATACACTTGGACAGTCTGGGATTATTTTAGAAGGTTTGCTGGATGAGAGCGCACATTTCAGTCCTGCAACTTGTTTGAAAGTAAAAACGATCGCCTCAGCTTCTTTTGAAATTGTCCTGATTGCCTCTGTGAAGCTTTGTTTCGTGAAATAGATCGATTCTCTAATTCCCTGTGAAACTGGCAAAAGATGACGTGGTTCGGGCAACCTAAGAAGAAGTTGAGATCAATACGATGTCCGGTATTGCCGAATTTTAGTCAAGGATTTTTATTGTGACTGCCAACCAGGATCAAATTCAGCGCCTTCTGAGTGAGATTGAAGAAGTTCTCGCTCAAGGAAATTCTCGCTTGCCTTGGGGGTCGGCGGCACAACTCGCGCGACAACGCCAAGTGTTGGAGCAGATTCGTCTTTATCTAGAGAATGCGCTGTACCAACTGAGTCAAGAAAAACCTGAGCAAAATCAGGCTCAAGATGTGATGCAAGCCGTGATCGAAGAGATGAATGCTTTACGATCGACGCTCTTACATCCGCTTCATTCTGAAGTGTCAAGCTTGATGCAGCAGCGAAATGCTCTTTTACGCGAAATTCGCCAGCTTGAGGCGCACCGTGAATTGCTAGCGCAACCGAGTCCGCCAGCTTCTGAAGCTGTTCCTGTGGAAAAATTGCAAGTCGTCCACGATCGAGCCGATCAAGTCCTCTCTACGCTCGACTCTACGCTGCACGTCGTCTTTGAATCACTACAGAAAGACATTCAGGCATATCAGGATTCTCTGTCTCAAGGCATCGACAAATTACATAGTCTGGGTCAACAGAGCGAAATTATGTTTTCGGGCATTGTCGGGCGGATGACAGCTCAGATGGGACAAAATGCCTCATCGTTCTTGCAGGGGACACCGAATTCGGCTCAACTTCCTCAGCTTGCGATGCCTTATGCCGGCAGTGAGTTATCTCCGGTCAAATTTCAGCGAGATTCCTCGATCGATTCGATCACGGTTCTCACTGAATTAATTGATCAATTAGCAGTCGAAGTCGATGAATTTCCGGTCACGGTTCCCGTTGTGCCTCCTCGAAAAGGATCGATCAGTGGGCAAGAAGCTCCAGCGGAATTAAAATCGCTATTTCAGGGAGATCTACCAAAAGTCGAACCCATAGTTGAGCCAAATGGATATAGCGCTTTGTCAGAAGAAACTACATTCGATCAATTGAGATTGTCTGCTTCGACTGGGTTTTCATCGGCTGAAACTCCAACTGTCTTCACCTTAGAAGGAGTAGATGATTTGTTTGAGAATGTAGAGGATGTATTTGAGAACGATGACAAGAATCAAACTAAGGAATGACGTATCGAACGGGCATCACCTGATTGGTGGATTTTTGGTGAACTACACCTAAACTTCACACGATTTCGCTGAATTCCAAAGATTCCGCGAACGATTCTGGGATATCAGGATCGGGATCAGTAGCCATGAATATAGTGACAGATGAGTTTTCGATCCTTTATTCTGGGCTGCTCTCGTGATGACTTTCACCACCAATTCACCGATTTATTCTGATTCCAGTTCTCAAGAGGCGACATCAAGGCGTTATGCACTGCGTTTGATCCGCGAAGCTTACAGTTCTCACGTTTCAGTAAATAGCAAGTTCAAACGTGCGATCGACATTTTGGGAGCTTCCGTCGGTCTCTTCATCACTGGCTTAGTCTTGTTACCGATTGCGATCGCGATTCAAATTGATAATCCTGGCAAAATCTTTTACAGCCAAATTCGCTGTGGGGTGAATGGTCGCCCGTTCCGCATTTGGAAGTTTCGATCGATGGTGACGGATGCGGATTCGTTGAAGCATTTGGTGAAGAACGAAGCAACCGGAAATATTTTCAAAAGCAAAGAAGATCCGAGAATTACCCGTGTGGGTCGATTTCTTCGTCGTACCAGTCTTGATGAATTGCCGCAGTTCTGCAATGTGTTACGCGGCGAAATGAGCCTGGTTGGAACTCGTCCGCCCACTGTCGATGAAGTGAAAAAGTACGAGCCGCATCACTGGGATCGCCTGAATGTTAAGCCTGGAATTACTGGAGAATGGCAGGCAAATGGTCGATCAAACGTGAGTGATTTTGAAGAGATTGTGGCGATGGATTTGGACTATCAGCGCAAATGGTCGGTGATGTATGACCTGCAATTAATTTTTAAGACGATCGTAGTGGTGCTGAATAAGAACGGGGCTTGTTAAGTCCACTGCCTGAAAAGTGTTCGATAACTCCTTAAACTGTTGAATTGGGAAAGTCCTTTTACGGATTGTCCCAATTTTTTTATGCTGGAATGTGTTCTAAATGGGTACGATGTGATGAATTTGCCAACCTGGGTTACGGTGTCTCGATTGCTTGGAGTTCCGATCTTGCTCTACGGATTGCAGTCACCCACAGATGAGACGCGCTGGATCATGGTTGCCGTCTTTCTAATCGCGGCTGGAACAGATTGGCTCGATGGGTATTTAGCAAGAAAACTCAATCAAATCACTGATTTAGGTAAGTTTCTTGATCCGCTGGTGGATAAATTGCTGGTTTTGGCTCCGTTGATGTCGCTTGTGGAACTTCAGCAAATTCCAGCCTGGGGCGTGTTTGCGATTTTGGCGCGAGAATTGACGATCGCAGGTTGGCGCGTTGATCCCAATCTGCAAAAATCCGTTCAAGGTGCAAATTTCTGGGGCAAGCTCAAAACCGTGAGTCAAATTGCTGCGATCGCACTTCTAATCGCGCCGCTCTCTTCCGAATGGCAACTGGCAACTTTAATCCTGTTCTGGATTTCCGTTGCACTGACTTGGATTTCAGGTTTGATCTATCTCTTTCCCCAGAAATCGGCTTAACTGGCTTCGGGTTCTTCGAGTTTCTGACCGATTTTCGGTTCTGTGCCTTCGATGATGCGTTGAATATTCGATCGATGTCTCCAAATCACATAACCACCGCCTGCGATCGCAAACAGCAAATAGGGTAACGGTTGCGCGAACAGAATCATAAACACGATCACCGAAATCGCTCCCGCGATCGAGCTAATCGAGACAATTCGCGTAATCGCCAAACTCAGCGCAAACACGCCAACCGTCGATAATGCCACCATCCAATTCATTGCCAGCAAAATTCCTAAACTGGTGGCAACCGATTTTCCACCTGAGAATCCAAGCCAAATCGATTTACTGTGTCCAAATAACGCCGCAAGTCCCGCTAGAGTCACCATCACAGGTTGCCAAATTCCGAAATTCAAGCCCATGATTTTCGAGAAATAGAGCCAGCCTGGAAGATACGTAAAAGCATAATTCACAGCCGCGATCGCTAAAGCGCCCTTACCGATATCGATTAAGAGAACGATCAGCGCCGGAATCTTCCCGATCGTCCGCAACACATTCGTTGCCCCAGTCGATCCCGATCCCGCTTCTCGAATATCGATCCCTTTGAGCAATCGACCTGCCAAATAGCCAGTCGGAATCGAACCCAGGAAATAAGCGACGATCAGAAGCAGTGCATTATTGATAAACCAAGGAAGCATATTAGTAGTACGATTGTTGCTGGATCATTTGTTGGGGACTCGGCGCAAACGCAAGCAGTAATGGGAACTGAAGCAATGCGAGATTGATATTCTCTTCGGTTTCATCCACGATAATCAGCGGCAGAAATCCGTCTTTATCTAATCGTTCGGCTTTGAGCGCTAATGGTTCGGGGACTTCAAATAAAGCAATTCCACGATCGCTACCAAAATCGCTCCGAGTTACACCGAGACAATCCTGCAATCCGCGCCGCCATTCTCCTAAGCGTTCGGGAGAATTCGCGAGAATAAGAACTCTGAGTCGATCGCGATACAGATTGTACAGAATCGAAGTCGCTGCTGATGCAATCAAAATATTTTGCAAACGCGATCCCATCGTCCGAATCGCACCCCGTCCCCCTTGTTTAAAGAACCAAGTTGAAACTCGTTCCGCGTGAACTGGCTCAAATGTGCGACGAAGTTTCCAAACGGGCCCATAATAATCGGGCTGATTGCGAAACTGATCGATAATGCTACGGATCTTCTTAGACTGCTCCTCAAACGTCGATTCAGCAAAATTTGGGCTAGGAACTGCTTGGGGTTTTGATTCTTCTTGCACTGGAACAGGTTGCGAGGGTGCAGCTTGAAACGTCGGTAACTCTAGCTGTTCAGCCGCGATCGCTAAATCTTGCAAACTGCCCACCAAATAATCTTTGAAACTCTGAACCCGCACCGCAATTTCCTGAGATGCCCCCGCAAAACTAGATTTCATCTCGTTGCGGATGCGTTCTTGGCGGCGTTCTAATTGTTCGATCGACAGTTGTAAAGTCTGTCTCCGCTGTTCTAATTCCGCCAAATTCTGCTGCACAACGCGACCCAAAGCATCCTGCGTTTGAGCAATCTGCGCCTGCAAATCATCACGAGTCGCAATCAGCATCTCGATCTCGCGCTGAAGGGCTTGTTCTTGCTGCGTTAAGTCAGATTGAGTCTCCGGTAACTTCAATTCTGGCAACGCTGCCCCCGTCTCAGAAGGCTTAGTCTCATCGGAAATTGGCAACTCATCAGAACTCATACGCAATCACTAAGCCTTGGGAAAGCGATTTTCAAGGCACATCCGTAACATTTTAGGATCAAAAATGATCGGGAGAAAGTGAATACTTTTGACTTCCCGAAAGTAGAACAGAATCGGCACTGGCGACCAAAAGATCTCCCAGTTCTGCCATTCCTGATAGGGAAAGCGCCGAATCAACGTTTCGCCCCGATACACATCCAAATCGGTGGGTGTAAACCGTAACCGTAACATCACGGTTTGAATCAGCAAAAACGCGCCAAAAAGCCCGATCGCACCCGCCACCCAAACTTGCACGAACAAGAGC
>JADEXW010000691.1 GCA_015206935.1 Pseudanabaenaceae cyanobacterium LEGE 13415
GTCTCTCGTTGATTCTGATAGCGCGGGATGCTCTTTCGCAGGTAAATCCATCCACTGCACCCAAACCGGAGAATCCGGAATCGAGAGGTGCGGCATCGGATTCGGTGAACCGCTGAGACCATAGACCGCCATTGCATGAATACCTTGAGGCGCGATCGTATCAATCAAAGGCGCGATCGCTGCGAGTAAGCGCTGCTTTTCCGGTGGAGTTTCTCTTTGAGCCGTGACATGCAGCGTAATATCCATCAGAGTCGCAGAAATTTCGACTCCTTGATCGCGCACCGCATCATTCATCAGTCGAGTAAGCGCTTCGATATCACCCCATCGCGCCCAATCTTTGAGCATTTCTTTGGGTGGAGTCAAATCGACTCTTAGCACCCATTCAGGATTGGTTTCTCCTCGAACGCGGCTAAAGATGATTGCATCTCGAAACCCGTCTAATTCCAAATCTCGAAGACGTTGCGCGATCGTTTCTGTCAATAATGTCGAGTCTGGACTGTAAGCCGATTCACACACGACCCACAATCGATTTAACAAGGCTTGGGGAGTCAGAGAGGCTGTACTGCTCAACACCGAGGATAAATTCGCAGTTTGGGGCATTCCTGCGTCATCGGGTAACGCAGCAGATTTAACACTTGCTCGTACTGCGACTCCTAACGAAGTCAAAGCCTCACTCAAGTAACGCGCGATCGCATCCGGTCTTCCCCGTCGTGCCATGCCTAAATTGGCAAGCTCGATCGCGACGGTCACTTCAGTTTTCGGATCATCGAGATTTTCTAAATATCGATCGAGTTGTGCCAAATGAATCACGTCTGCCCATTCAGGACGCGACTCACCGACTTTGCGCCCGTAGAGAATGACTTGGTAAATTTTCGGCTGGGATGGCGGCAGCAACGTCTCGATCTCAGTTTTTGCCAAAGCACGAACGAGATGCGTGAAAATCAGCGATCGATCCGGACAGTTCCGACCTTCCGTTAAGATGTAGAGATTATTGCCGCGTAGTCGGACTTGGAGATGGGTGTGAGGAATGCCGATCACGCGATGCAGCCACGGCAACAATGGCAGACGTGATCCCACAGTTTGTGGTGACGAAGAGAGCGTATACGGCGATCGATTCCCCATCGGAATTTAGAGTCCCTGTGTGATGTCCAAAAAATACTCAACAGTCAGCGGCAGATCAAATGAATCTCACCTTGTGCATTTAAGCTTAACTTTTGATTTTGATACACTTTTTTTAGTTATGGTAAGCACAAACTGCACCCTCGGTACAATTTTTTCGGTACTGACTTTATCGCTTAAAAGTGCTGATGTCCCGATGGCTTACTGTTTCGTTCGATTTCAAGTTCTGATTTTTCCCTCATCTCTTTAGATACATCTAGAGAAACATTTCACATCCGGGCGAGTCAGACTGTTACGCTAACTACTGGTTTACTTTGTTCTTGGAACTTACAATCGATGAAATCTGAATCCGATCGCATTTTAGGCTTTCTTGATCCTGATGTCGCTTTAAGTTTAGCGACGGTTCCGGTTTTAGTTGCACTTGTTGGAGGAAATGCGATCGCGCAAACCCTTCACGAACTCGGCACGATGAGCGAAGAAATTTTTCGAGGCGATCGTTTACCCCGACTGGACTTTCCGCCGGATCAGGACTGATCATTTCTGCGTCTGATATTTTCTCGATCGTGCCCCTGTCCCCTAAAATTGTTGAACCTCTCTGGATTACTGTATGAGTTCGACCCGCCCCTCTTCTGACGAATTTCCCACCAGTCTGACTACGGCTTCTGATGATGTTACCGCGATGATGTCTGATCTGTTTTTGCGGCATCGTCTCAGAATTGTAGAGGATCTTTGGGAAGCCGTATTGCGCCAAGAATGTGGTCAAGAGTTAGTTGACCTGCTCAATCAATTGAGGCGGATGTGTTCTCCAGAGGGTCAGGCGACGACGTTTACCGGATCAGAAGTGCTGCAAGTGGTGGAAAAGCTCGATTTGAATGAAGCGATTCGAGCGGCTCGCGCGTTTGCACTTTATTTTCAGTTGATCAATATTGTTGAACAGCATTACGAACAGCGAGATCAACAGTTACAGTACCGCATGGCACGAGAGGGACATGGGCAGCCTGATCCAAAACATGAGCGGCAAGCTTATGCGACAGAAGAAGATGCGGGACGACCAGAGGCGGACTTTTTAGAGCGCAGTTTGCATGAGGCGGCTTCGCGGCGAGAGATTGGAACGTTCCACTGGTTATTCCCTCGGCTCAAACAGTTGAATGTTCCGCCTCAATTGATTCAAAAATTGATCAATCAGTTGGATGTGTGGCTGGTGTTTACGGCGCACCCGACTGAGATTGTGCGGCATACGATTCGCGATAAGCAGCGACGAATTGCGAAAATTCTGCGCCAGTTGGACAGCGTGGAAGATAGCTTAAAAGCGATCGGTCTTTCTTCGTCTTGGGAAACGGAGTCTTTGCGCGATCAATTAACTGAAGAAATTCGGCTCTGGTGGCGGACTGATGAACTCCATCAATTCAAGCCGACTGTTCTCGATGAAGTGGATCACGCGCTGCACTACTTCCGAGAGGTGATTTTTGATGCAATTCCTCATCTGTACAAGCGCTTAGAAACCGCAGTTTATGGATCATTTCCGAAGATGCAGATGCCGCGTCGGAATTTCTGTCAGTTCGGATCTTGGGTGGGAGCCGATCGAGATGGTAATCCGTCTGTAACGCCTCAAGTAACTTGGCAAACGGCTTGCTATCAGCGTCGTCTAGTTCTAGAGCGCTATGTACACTCGATCCAATCATTGAGTGAATTGCTCAGTCTATCGCTGCATTGGAGTGATGTGCTTCCGGATCTGTTGGAATCCTTGGAACAAGA
>JADEXW010000141.1 GCA_015206935.1 Pseudanabaenaceae cyanobacterium LEGE 13415
CGACGAGTGGGAGTGATGAGAACTTTGAGCAGCTTGAAAAAGGAGAGGCTGATTTAGCGATCGTTCAAGCGGATCTTCCGGGTGGAAGGACTGCACGAACGATCGCGGTTTTGTTTGAGGATATGTTTCAGCTCATCGTTCAGCCAAAATCTGGACTCAATAATTTCAATGATTTAGCTGGACATAAAATCGTTCTTCAACCGAATAGCGGTGAATTCTATTCGTTTTTGGAATTAGCAGAACATTACGGCATGAAGCTGGAAGATTTTCAATTAACGTTTGCTACTGGAGCCAAAGCAGAAGATCTTTTTCGGCAAAAACAAGTCGATGCAATGTTCCGGGTGCGAACTTTGAATAAGGAACAGGAATTGCACTGCATCCAGGAGCGATCGCATATTACGAGCGAGATCGACCAACATTTGTATCAATCCTGGTTTCTTTTCTAATCAAAAACGGTGGATTGCTAATCGCACTCACCACACTTCCAGCCGGAAGCTTAGTCGGATTGTGGGAATGGTGGCAGCGATTGAAACAGCAAGCGGACGATCGTAAATTATTAGCCGATCGATTTATCAATAGTGCGATCGCATTGATCGATCTGCCACCAGAATTAGACGATCGACAATCTCACATTCGCGCTCAACAAAAAGCTTTAGAACAGCTATTAATCGAAGCGGCAACCGCTCTCGCTCAAGACCAAATCACGCAAGAATCGTTTCGGGTCTTCAACGATGGGTATAATACTGCCCGTTTAGTGCTGCAACGCTGTGCAGAGAATACTTCTGAAGATTTATGCGATCGATATATTCAAACTTTGATCAGTTTCGAGGAACCGTCGCAGTCGGATTTATCAACCTTGCTGCAACAAGTTGAAACCAGTTTGATCAAAAAAGAAATTACCCAAGAAGGATTTCGCACGTTTATGGATGCGTATCGGGTAACGGCTCGATCGATCAAAATTCAACGATCGGAACCCAAAAAAATTTCCGATCCTGATACCAATTCCGAACCGACCATGCGATGAATTATGCGTTTCCCCGACGATTGTAGAGACGTGCTGGCAGCACGTCTCTACGGGATTTCGCGTCATGAACGACAATCGTTAAATTCGCAACATCAAACAATCACATCAATATAAAAAATTCGCGACAATACATGCCACAAATTTTATTCATCCCTCTATTTCCGGTGCTGCTGCGACCAAATACGGGTCGGCAAGCCCCAAACATAGATGAATCCTTCCGCTGCCTTGTGATCAAATTGATCTTCTGCACCGTAAGTTGCAAGATCCGGCGTATACAGCGAATGTTCAGACTTGCGACCCACGATCGACGAATTGCCCTTAAACAATTTCACGCGAACCGTTCCCGTTACTTTCTCCTGAGTCTTCTGAATAAACGCATCCAAAGCCGATTTCAACGGGCTATACCACAAGCCGTTGTAAATCATTTGCGAATAGGTTTCTTCGATTCCCCGCTTGTAATGCGTCACGTCAGCGGTGAGTGCAAGACTTTCTAAATCGCGGTGTGCTTGAATCAACACCAACAGCGCAGGCGTTTCATAAATCTCGCGTGATTTAATCCCAACCAAGCGGTTTTCCACCATGTCGATGCGCCCAATCCCATGATTTCCAACACGATCGTTTAATTCAGTAATCAAGTCGATCGGATTCAAATCACGACCATCCAAACTCACTGGAATCCCCATTTCAAAGCCGATTTCAACATAATCTGGCTCATTCGGAGTGTTCTCGATCGCTTTCGTCATCACATAGATTTCTTCAAGCGGTTCCGTCCAAGGATCTTCCAATGGGCCCGCCTCAATACTGCGACCGAGCAAATTACGATCGATACTATAAGGCGACTTTTTCTTCACCGGGGAAGTGATGCCAAACCGTTCTCCATACGCGATCGTTTCTTCGCGACTCATGCCCCATTCCCGCGCCGGGGCTAGCACTTTCAGATTCGGATTCAGCGCCGCGATCGACACATCAAACCGCACCTGATCATTTCCCTTCCCGGTACACCCGTGAGCGACCGCATCCGCGCCATATTCCGCCGCTGCATCTACAAGCAATTTCGCAATCAACGGACGCGCTAACGCCGTCGAGAGCGGGTAACGATTTTCGTACAGTGCATTCGCTTGAATCGCTGGAAAGGCGTAATCCTTGACAAAATTCACTTTTGCATCCGCCACCAAGGACACAGAAGCGCCTGATTGGAGTGCCTTTTCTCGAATCGGCTCCAACTCATCCCCCTGTCCCAGATCCGCCGCCAATGTGATGACTTCTTCAACGCCCCATTCTTGCTTGAGGTATGGAATACAGACAGACGTATCAACTCCACCTGAATAAGCCAACACAACCTTCTTCGCACGACCCATAAATTTGCGCTCTCTGTAACGTCAGAACAATCAAGTTTACAATTATGCCGCTAAAGTTCTGTATCGCACGTCAGAAGTTGCACAGAATTCGAGTTTGAGAAAGACTGCCGCAAAATTCTCCGAGGTCAAATCGTGGGGATCGCGAATCTGTCTTGTGGTTGAATTTCTGAAAGTCTGGAACTCGATGGGGTTGGACTGCGATCGAGGATACTAAGAACGAGCTATTTGAGGAGACGATCGCTGTGTTTTTGAGTGTTGTGATTCCGACGTACAATCGTAAACCGATTCTAGAAAAGTGCCTGAGAGCGCTCGAACATCAGCAGTATTCAGAGTACGAAGTCGTTGTGATCGATGATGGCTCAACGGATGGCACCGTCGAATGGTTGTCAAAATCCGATGACTTTCCGCACGTTCGTCTCTTCTGTCAAGATCACAAAGGAGCAGCAGCAGCTCGAAATTATGGAGTGGAACAGGCAAAAGGGGACACGATCGTATTTATTGATAGCGATTTAGTCGTTACCGATGTGTTTTTGCGATCGCATGTCGAAGCGTTAATCCAAGGACAGAAAGAATTCGGTAGCGATCGTTTATTTACTTATGGTCGAGTGATCAATACTGCAAATTTTGACAATCCGACCTCTGAGCCTTATAAGATTACGGATTTTTCTGCGGCTTACTTTGCAACGGGAAATGTCGCGATCGCACGTCACTGGCTCATCGAAGCAGGATTATTTGATACCGGATTTAAACAATACGGTTGGGAAGATCTAGAACTCGGTGTCCGCTTAAAAAACTTAGGATTAAAGCTGATTAAATGCCCTGATGCAGTGGGTTATCATTGGCATCCCGCATTCACGTTAGAACAAATTCCACGCTTGATTGATGTGGAACTTCAGCGCGGTCGAATGGGTGTTGTGTTTTATCAAAAACATCCGACTTGGGATGTGAAAATGATGATTCAAATGACTTGGATTCATCGAGTGTTATGGGGCGTATTATCACTGGGTGGAACGCTGAATGAACGAACACTTGCGCCGATAATGCGATCGCTAATCAATCAAGGTAAGCCCCAACTCGCTGAACAAGTCGCCCGAATTTTCCTGAATTGGTACAACGTTAAAGGCGTATATGCTGCCTATGAGGAATTTCAACACAAGAACTCATAGATTCACTCTCGCGATCGATTCCCCGCTCTCCCCACTCTGACACAATACAAATCAGATCGTTTGGAGCGTGGTTGTATGCTTCCCTCATGGCTTGTGATTGGTATTGTGACTGTCGTAATTGCCCTTGGAAGCAGCTTTCTTCGCCCTAAAGATGTCAAATGGTTTAATCGATTGCAGCGTCCCAGATGGCTCACATTTGAGAAAGCCATCCCACTCATTTGGACAGTTGTATTTATCTGTGGCGCATGGTCAGCGTACATCGTTTGGGAACGCACGCAAAATTGGGGATTGATGGCATTCTATGCCCTGGTGGAAGCGCTGATCGTTGCATACTCTCCGGTACTCCTTTGGACAAGAAGCCTACGCAATGGAACGATCGTGGGTGGACTCGGATTTATTCTAGGTTTAGTTCTCACTTTCCTAGTACTTCCGATTTCAGGAATTGCCGCGCTCTTACTGCTCCCATACCTAATTTGGAGTCCGATCGGGACTTACACAACCTGGGAAATGGGACGACTCAATCCGGAATCGCTTTAAGATGGAGTAATCTTCTCGCCCCTGTGCCCATGAACTCTCAAGATCGTTACACTGATACTGCTCTCGGTCTCGTTTCGACCCAAAGCTTCCCCGCGATCGTAGGCACTGCCGATATGATGTTGAAATCATCGGGTGTGACGCTCGTGGGCTATGAGATGATTGGCGGTGGATACTGTACCGCTGTAGTTCGAGGTGGAATATCGGATGTCCGATTGGCAGTGGAAGTCGGAGCCGAAACGGTTGAACAATTTGGGATGAAAGTCTCAACCGTTATCATTCCACGACCGATGCCAAATTTAGATGAAGTGTTGCCGATCGGGAGTAAACTCGCCGCAATGGTCGGGAAACACACGACGAATCAGTTTAGTAACTTGGCAGTGGGATTGCTCGAAACTCGTGGCTTTCCTGCAATGGTGGCGGCGGCGGATGCGATGTTAAAGTCTTCGGATGTAACTTTGACGGCTTATCATACGATCGGCGATGGACTCTGTACGGCAATCATTAGAGGTACAGTTGCGAATGTCGCAATGGCGGTCGATGTCGGAATGCAGGAAGCTGAACGAGTTGGGGAATTGCATTCGGTGATGGTGATTCCACGGGCGTTGGATGATTTGGATCAAACTTTACCGATCGCGTCTTGTTGGATCGAAGAACTGCAACCGCTACAGATTCCGATTACGGTCAAGGAAGTCGAAAAGCCGCGTGTTGCGTTGCCTGAATTGGTTGAACTGCAACCGTTGGAATTGCCTGCGCAGGTAGAGAGAGCATTGCCTCAAGCACAAGCGATCGAGTTTGAACCTGAAGCTGAGGAGAAGCAAGCCTTAGAGTTAGAGCCTGAGACTGAATCTGCGGAGAAACAACCACTGGAATTAGAGATCGAACCTCAACCGCCTGAAGAAGAGCAATAGAGATTGATAATTACTCTGAGGCTTGCCCCCAAACCCCCAATTCTGCTTGCTCAAGACTCTTGCTCCCCCAAACTTGGGGGCTGGGGGCTTTATCCGATTGCAACGAAGCAAAAAATCAAGGATGCGTTAAACACCATCCCTGATTCCTAAGAACAACGATCGACTAAAAATTACCGTGTTCAATATTCGCGCGTTTGAGTCGATCGAGAACTTCTGAAACTGCGATCACGCCCAATTCATTCGATGCAACCACACCTGCCGAATTACGTTCCCGAACCCGCAGATTCAACGTATTCGATTCGGCTTCCTTCGCACCCACAACCGCCATCACAGGAATCTTTTCCTTCTCAGCATTGCGGATGAGTTTACCGAGTCGATCGCCTTCCGGTGCAACTTCCGCTCGAATTCCAGCTTGTTTCATCTGCTCGACCACTTGGAATGCAAACGGTCGGAATTCATCACTCACAGGCAACAATCGAAGCTGCTCTGGAGCCAACCAAATTGGAAAGTCTCCTGCATATTCTTCGATCAGAATTCCGATCAATCGCTCTAATGATCCAAACGGTGCGCGGTGAATCATTACCGGACGTTTGCGGCTTCCATCTTCTGAGACGTATTCGAGATCAAAGCGTTCGGGCAAGTTGTAATCGACTTGAACGGTTCCAAGTTGCCATTCTCGATCGAGTGCATCACTAAAGATAAAGTCTAATTTCGGGCCATAGAACGCCGCTTCTCCAATGCCCTCGAAGTAGTTCATTCCAAGGGTCTCAACGGCACGACGAATTGCACCTTCCGCCTTTTCCCAAGCATCATCCGATCCAATATATTTATCGGAATTGGGATCACGGAAGCTGAGACGCGCTTTGAAGTTCTTCAGTTGTAAGCTCTTGAACACTGAAAGAATCAGATCGACAACACTTAAGAACTCTGAATCTAACTGTTCAGGAGTCACGAACAAGTGAGAATCATCCACGGTAAAGCCGCGCACTCTGGTTAGTCCACCCAGTTCACCGGATTGCTCATAACGATAAACGGTTCCGAATTCTGCAAGTCGCATTGGAAGTTCTCTGTACGATCGCAGTTCGTTTTTATAGATCTGAATGTGAAAGGGGCAGTTCATCGGCTTCATTACGAAACCTTGTTCCTCAGATCTGGCTTTGTCGTCCTCTGCCATCATCGGGAACATATCTTCGCTGTATTTCTGCCAGTGTCCCGAAGTTTTGAACAAGTCAACTCTTGCGATATGCGGAGTGACGACAGGCAAATATCCACGCTTGGTTTGTTCTTGTTTGAGGAAATCTTCGAGGGTCGATCGTAAAACAGTTCCCTTCGGTGTCCACATTGGCAAACCGGGACCGACTAGATCCGAAAAGATAAACAATCCAAGTTCTTTTCCTAACTTACGGTGATCGCGTTTTTGCGCTTCTTCCTTACGCCGCTTATATTCCGCTAACTGTTCCGGAGTTTCCCAAGCGGTTCCATAAATTCGCTGCAATTGCGCTTTGGTTTCATCACCGCGCCAGTATGCACCCGCCACCGATTCAAGCTCGATCGCATCCGGGTTAATTTCCGCAGTACTATCCACATGAGGGCCCGCACACAAATCCCACCACTGCTCGCCTAAGTGATAAATCGTGATCGGCTCTTCTTTGATGTCCTCAAGAATTTCAAGCTTATACGGCTCGTTGATCGATTGAATGCGCGATTTTGCTTCTTCGCGGCTGACTTCCTCACGACTCACAGGCAGATTGCGACGAATGATCTTCGTCATTTCCTTCTTAATCGCCTTAAGATCCTTTTCAGTAAACGGTTCTGGGCTATCAAAATCGTAATAAAACCCATTCTCGATCCAAGGACCGATCGTCACTTGCGCTTTGGGAAAAAGTTTCTGAACCGCCATCGCCATTACATGCGAAGCCGTATGACGAATCTTTTGCAAAGGAACGGATTCGCTGGTCTTAGGGAGATAGATTTTTTCCGGTTGCAAAGAATCGTCTGACATAGAAAGCGTTTAATCGATGAATGCCTCATCTATCTTACCGATCCGCCGCCAAACTGTGTTCATTCTCCAAACTTTCGAGGTAAGATGAAAAAAGATTACGAAATGTAAAGAATATTAGGCTTCACTGACGCGATCAGCTCTTTATTTCCACCGATGTTTAACTCGAACTTACCTGAACCCGATTTACTCAAGACTGTTTTAGAACCGCTGCTTGACGATTTTCAATACTGGTTTTCTCGATCGCGCAATCTCCTCGAATCCGAAATCATTCCCTTTCTGACTCCAGAGGAACACGCCGACTTACTCGATCGCGTCATCCAAACCCAGCAAGAAGTTAGCACCGTTCAATCCCTGCTCAAAATCATCGATGGACAGGCAGGAGTCGATACTTCCGTCCTCGTCACTTGGCATCATTTAGTCAGCGAATGTTGGCAAGTCAGTATGAAACTGCGGACACGCAAAGCGTGAGCCGCAGGCACTGTGCAAGTCCTCATAAAGACGCAAGTGCATCGATTTGCAAACTCCCTCTCAAATGTGATGCTGAGACCCACAAAATCTGAGAGACTATTAGATAATTAAGAAACCCATTTTCATAATTCCGGGCAGGAACCGCAAAAAATCTGTCTGGATCTTTTTCAATTCGTCGTCAACTTGGCTTGGGAAGAGGCATATGATTCTGCACCTACTTTACATTCTGGCGTTCACGGCTTTGGCATTTTTGGCGGTTGGTAATTTGATACGCAATTTGATGACGCTAGGCATAGAGTCACAGCGGCAATATCCACCCACGGCTCGATCGCAGAATCGTCCGGTTCCGCATCCTGAGCTATTAGATGAAAACGGGCGCATGATTAATGAGCCATTATTAGTGATGCGATCGATGAGTGTGGAAGATGCTCGCGAACAATTAGATGCGATTTACAAATCTTCGCCGGGTGGGGAATCCGCCCAGTCGAGCGAAGACTAGCTTCAATCCCAAAAGCTAATTTTAGAGTAAGGCGCATCGAAGATTACGATCGCGCCTTTTCTATTCGGGAGTGGATGGATGATGAAGGAAAATCATTCTTGGTGGAATCAGGTTCGCGAAACCGTGAGTAACGGCGTTTCGGAAGTTTCAAAACGAGTGTCGATTAGTTCACTCGCTCAATTGGCAACGGGTTGGTTTCGAGTCGATGAAGCGGAAGTTCAAGAAATTTTGCAAAAAGTGCGATCGGAGTTGCCGACGACAGAGGCGCTTTTGGTCGGAAAACCGCAGTCCGGAAAAAGCTCGATCGTGCGGGGATTAACGGGCGTTTCAGCAGAAATTATTGGTCAAGGATTTCGCCCGCACACCCAATTCACTCAGCGCTACAGTTACCCAACTCAAGACCTACCGCTGCTCGTTTTTACGGATACGGTCGGCTTGGGAGATGGCACTCAAGAAACCTCGGAAGTGATCCGTGAACTGATTGGAGAACTGCAACCGGATGAAACTCGCGCGAAGGTTCTGATTCTAACCATTCGGATTAATGATTTTGCAACCGATACTCTCAAACAGATTGCAACTCGAATTCGTGCCAAACATCCAGAAGTGCCTTGCTTGTTAGCGGTAACTTGTTTGCATGAATTGTATCCAGCCGATGTGATGGATCATCCTGAGTATCCACCGAATTTTGCAGATGTCGATCGAGCTTTTTCCACGATTCAGCAGAACTTTGCAGGATTGTTCGATCGGTCTGTTCTGATCGATTTCACATTAGAAGAAGACGAATTCAATCCAACGTTTTACGGTTTAGAAGCATTCACGGATGCGTTGGCGGAATTATTGCCGGAGGCGGAAGCAAGAACGATCGCGCAACTATTAGACGATCAAGGTGCAGGAAAACAAATTAGTGATCTCTATCGTGATGCAGGAAGAAGATATATTTTGCCATTTTCTGTGATGGCGGGTGCTGCCGCAGCAATTCCACTTCCGTTGGCAACGATGCCTGTACTAACTGCATTGCAAGTGTCGATGGTCGGTGCATTAGGGCAATTGTATGGGCAAACTTTGTCGCCCTCTCAGGCGGGGGGAGTGGTGAGCGCGATCGCAGGTGGATTTGTGGCACAAGCGATCGGGCGGGAATTGATTAAGTTTGTGCCGGGATTTGGAAGCGTGATCGCAGCATCTTGGGCGAGTGCGTATACGTGGGCATTGGGAGAGGCGGCTTGTGTGTATTTTGGGGATTTGATGGGCGGGAAAAAGCCTGACCCGAAACGAATTCAAGCTGCGATGAGAGAATCGTTTCAGTTGGCAAAAGAACGATTTAAGAAGACTTGAGCGACTAAAATGAAGGAAGAATTTTCTAAATTACGATCGGGTTAACGATGACAAATCTGTTGGTCAAATCCGAACAACTTTCACTGCCGATCGATCTTTCTTCACTCACTCCGATGTCAAAAATGAGCGATCGACAGTTCTATGAGTTCTGCCGCACGAATCCTGAATTGCGAATCGAGAGAAATGCCAATGGAGAAATTATCGTCATGCTCCCAGCCTCTGCGGATACAGGAAATCGCAACAGTAGGATCTCTGGGCAGCTTTTTGTTTGGTCTGAAGCTGACGGAACTGGGGAATCGTTTGATTCGAGTTCAGGATTTACGCTACCGAATGGGGCAACGAGATCGCCGGATGTCGCTTGGATTTTGGTCGATCGCTGGAATGCTTTATCTTCGGAACAGCGAGCCTCTTTTGCTCCAATTGTCCCAGATTTTGTTGTGGAACTACGATCGAGCAGCGATACATTGACCAGTCTGCAAGAAAAGATGGAAGAATATATCGCAAATGGGGTGCGGTTGGGATTGTTAATCGATCGAAAAAATCGGCAAGTTCATGTGTATCGACTCGATCGAGAACCTGAGATTTTAGACGACCCTGAAGCGGTCAATTGCGATCCTGAATTACCAAGGTTTGCGCTGAAAATGGCAAAGATCTGGTAAGACAGATGCGATCGCGAATTAAATGAGTCTTGCCCTGTGTTCTTCAATTCCACGGTAGTTTCTTGAGCTTCGTTTTTGGCGGATTGTGCCCCCTAAATCCCCCATTCTGGGGGACTTTGAGGCTTACAGGTGTAGGTTTGTGTTGAAACTGTGAGCAAGGACTCTTTCAGTTGGATAATTTAGAGACAAGAGAATCTGGAGGGGTCGCCATGCTGCGAAACTC
>JADEXW010000692.1 GCA_015206935.1 Pseudanabaenaceae cyanobacterium LEGE 13415
ATGAATGGCTTTACCTGGATAACGTCCTCTGCGTAATCCGACGTATCCCACATACAATCCGCGCCAGGTTACTTCTGGGTTCAAGGGCTGATCACCTTTGGCATGAGACGCATAAATGAGAACCTCGATCGCTTTTCCCGATCGTGCTTTCTCGACTTCCGCAAACAATTCAAAATCCATCGTGCCAAATGCAACTTTCGGGGTGTCATCCGAAGAGGACTCATCGGAATCGAGTTGAGCAGCGATGGCTTCTAGCCCAGAAATCAAGTGTATCTCTGGAACGGGAGCAAGGAGGGCGAAGGCACGAGTCTTTTGCATGGGAATCACAGAACCGATTACGAGCTTTTCTAGCGTACTAGGGACAAGTTCTCTTTACCAGAATTAAAATTTAACTGCAAAGGAAATCGATTTTCGATCGACCAAATTCCAAAGATCCGTTGCTCTCTCAAAAAAGCAGAAAACGAGAAGCAAGACTTAACTTTACTCCTCGTTTCAGCATTCTATGTAATTCGACCTGATAATTCGATCTTAGTTAATCACTTCTGCAAGTTCCACGATTTCTCCGTGATAGTCCTTTACTAAGAAATTCAATGGCTTCTCACGTCGGATTTTGTGCTTAATGCCGCGAGACTGAACCCGCAGCAAAATTTGATCTAAACAGTCTCGATCGAAGCAGACATGCCGCTGCCGATCTTTTTCACCCATCGTGGCTCCAGAAATCACATGAAGCTGTGTATTTTTTTTCAATTGATACCACAATCCATCGTTGCCGTTGCCGCGTGCGGTCGTGCTACCCATCGAACCTGATAAATACATTGGATTCACGCCTGCGGTTCCCAGCGACTGTTCGTAGTTATAGTAATAGTGCAATGGAACTTCAGCAACCGCTAATTTCAGCATTCCGCCATAAAAATCGCGGGCACTTTCGAGATCGGAAACCATTACCGTATGAACTTTTGGGGCACTGGTCAGGAAAAGCCACATCGCCACGGCATATGCGCCGAGCAGCATGACCATGATGCCTTGGGTCGAAAACAAGCTATCCATAGATATAAAGTGACTAACGCAACGGATTGGCTAAAGAAGTCTATTTATTCTATCAACACCTACGCGAAGGCATCCGTAAGCTTTAGGAAATCACAACGTTTCTTTGAGTAGTGTGTAAAAAAAAGTGTGTCGTTTTTGCTGGGGACTGTATATAGTAATTAATTCGACTCTGAATCTTGATTTATGAAAGCTGTAGCGATTCCAACCTTTCCAGAGGCACATCACCCGATCGTTAAAGCGTTGTTTCATCACAGCGATCAAGAATTGCTGACGCTGTTTCAACGCTATCCCGATTCGGGTCAATTTTTTGTTGCGCTGTTTTGTCGCTACAGCCCGATCGTTTATTCGCTGATTTCTCGGTCGCGAAGCGCGGTGCAAGGATCGGCTCGATCGCCTGTTCAGTCTGAATATTTACTGGCACTGATTTGGCGGCATGTGTTTCATGAACTGGCGGGAGTCGATTTACGGGCATTTAACCAAAGCGGTTCGACGTTTCAAACTTGGCTTCTGGCTGTGACCGCATCAGGCATTAACGAGGCAGATTTGCCGCCTGTTGAGGAAATTCATTACGATATTCGATCGATGTCGCCGCCGTTTTGGTGTTATCTCGATCGAGCGTTAGAACAGTTGCCCCCTGCGACTCGACTCATGGTCGTAATGGCACAAACGTTTCACTGGAGCGAAACACGAATTGCGGCTTATTTACAGGCTGAAGGGGAACAGATTAGCCCAGACGAAATCAAAGCGCATTTGCAAGAGGGCTACCGCGTTCTTGAAAAACTTTTGCCCGAAGACATTAGAACGATCTATCTCGGTGGGAATTCTAGGGAGCAAACGTCGGTTTCCGAGTCGGAGGCTGACGATGTAAGCCTAGAAGAACTCGAACTTTTCTGATGTTGACTCTCAAACTGACTGGTTCAATTGCTGGAATTTTACTGCTGACGGGATCGCCCAGTTTCGCCTCTAGCCTTACCCGCCAATTACACGCGCCTGCTCAGATTCAAGAAGAAACGCGAGAAGCTGCCGATCGATCAGTTCAATCGGGCATTCAAGCGCAACAAGCTGGATCGCCAGAGCAAGCGATCGTATTTTGGCAAAACGCGATCGACATTTACCGCCGAATCGGAGAAGTGCCTTCACAAGGTCGTGTATATGATCTTCTCGGCATGACTTACATAAATCTCGGTCGGCTGGATGAAGCCGAAGACGCTTTCCGTCGTAGTTTAGGGATTGCACGAGATTTGAATAACACGATTAGCCAAATCTACGGATTCAACAATGTTGGGCAAGTGATTCTCCAACGCGGTCAAACGCGCGAAGCTGCGAAATCTTTTGAAGAAGGTTGGCGACTGGCACAAAGCGTTAGACACCGAGCGGGACAAGGATTATCGCTGAGTAACTTGGGTTTAGCGAGTTACGCGCAAGGCAATTATCGAGCCGCGATCGCGTATCTTGAACAAGCTCGAACCTTCCGAGATCAAGCAAATGATCCGGTCGGAGCCGCAAACACGCTGAATCATCTAGGTGAAGCGTATTTAGCGATCGGGGATGCTCGATCGGCATACAGCGTTCACGATCGAGCGATGACTCTGGCACAACAAAGTGGGGATCAACCGTCTCAGTTTCGTGCTTATGACGGCATGATGCAGGCATATCGCGGCATGGGACAGGAAAATCGCTTTGTCGAGATGTTGAATCAGCGTTTGGCGATGGCAACTCAGAAAAATGATGCTTGGCAGATGTTAACTTCGCTGAAAATGATGGCACAACATCAACGACAAACGGGTAAATTGGCGGTGGCTGAAAACTACTATC
>JADEXW010000693.1 GCA_015206935.1 Pseudanabaenaceae cyanobacterium LEGE 13415
TACCAATCCACAATCTTTGGCACATCGGTTCGTCCTCTTGCTCCCCCAAATGCGCTTCCTCGCCAAACACGCCCGGTTACAAGCTGAAATGGTCTGGTACTAATTTCTTGTCCTGCACCTGCCACTCCAATAATGACGCTTTCGCCCCAACCTTTATGGCAACATTCCAATGCCTGTCGCATCACTTTCACATTACCAATACATTCAAAACTGTAATCCGCTCCACCTTTAGTTAAATCCACAAGATACGGGACTAAATCGCCCTCAACTTCACTTGGATTTACGAAATGCGTCATGCCTAGTTTCTCAGCCAATGATCGTTTACTCGGATTGAGATCGACACCCACAATCATATTGGCTCCAACCATTCGTGCCGCTTGAATCACATTTAAACCAATTCCACCCAATCCAAAAACGACCACATTCGATCCGGGTTCAACTTTGGCAGTATTAATCACCGCTCCAATTCCTGTCGTCACCCCACATCCAATCAGGCAAACCTTATCAAACGGAGCATCTTCGCGAATCTTAGCGACTGCAATTTCGGGTAGCACTGTGTGATTAGAAAACGTTGAAGTTCCCATGTAGTGCAGAATCGGTTCACCATTCAGAGAAAATCGGCTCGTTCCATCTGGCATTACGCCTTTCCCTTGAGTGGTTCGGATTGCCTGACAAAGATTCGTTTTTCGGCTGAGACAATACTCACAGTTGCGACACTCCGGAGTGTAAAGCGGAATCACATGATCTCCAGGTTTAACACTCTTCACGCCTTCACCCACTTCAACCACAACTCCCGCACCTTCATGACCGAGAATGGCTGGGAACAATCCTTCTGGATCTGCTCCTGAAAGCGTAAAAGCATCGGTATGACAAACCCCAGTCGCTTTAATTTCGACTAAAACTTCTCCCGCTCTGGGGGCTTCAAGTTGAACCGTTTCGATCGCTAAAGGTTCTCCAGCTTTAAAGGCAACAGCAGCTTTGGTATCCATATCATTCAATCTGGTCGGACTTCCTGAAAGTGTAACGTCGATCGATTTAGAGCGAAGACCGCCGTTAAAAATTGACATAATAGAATTTGCCTTTCAACGTGATGGAATCTCATGCAGACTAGCGATCGTCCTCAAATTTCTCCGGTGTTTTCAGTGGCGCGAGTCGCCTCAGTTTCCCGAAAAACAGGTGAAACTGATGTGCAAGTGACTGTTAATCTTGATGGAACTGGAAAATGCACTGCGAAAACTGGAATTCCGTTCCTCGATCACATGCTGCATCAGATTTCTTCGCATGGTTTGATTGATCTCGATGTTCAAGCGACAGGCGATATCGAGATTGATGATCACCATACCAATGAAGATGTTGGGATTACCTTGGGAATGGCAATCCGAGAAGCATTAAGCGATCGAAAAGGCATTGTTCGCTTTGGTCACTTTGTCGCGCCTTTAGATGAAGCGCTGATTCAAGTGGCGCTAGATTTCTCTGGTCGTCCACACCTCAGTTATGGCTTAGAGATTCCCACGCAACGAGTCGGGACGTATGATACTCAACTGGTGCGCGAATTCTTTGTTGCCGTGGTGAATCATGCTCAAATGACGCTACACATTCGGCAATTAGACGGAATTAACTCGCATCACATCATTGAAGCAACGTTTAAAGCATTTGCTCGATCGATGCGAATGGCAGTCGAAATTGATCCGCGTCGCGCTCATGAAATTCCAAGCTCAAAGGGTGTGTTGTAAATGCGCGTTTGGCAAGTGGTGTTAGGATTGGCGATTTTAGTGGGATTGCCTGTAGTGCAATGGAAGCCTATTGCAGCCCAGGAAAGTCTTTGGAGACGATTTACTTCTCAGAAAGGTGGATTTTCAGTCGTGATTCCTGGAACACCAAAAGAGCGCAAGGATGGGAATTTGACGCTCTTTGAAGTGATTCGAGATGATGAACGAGTTCGTTATTCGGTTGGATATCTTGATTTGCCTGTTGCACCTGGAAACGATCAAAGACTTCAAAATGAAGTGTATGAAGGCGTTCGTAAAGGTGCGGAAAAAGATCAAGCGGAATTAATTTCGTTTCGCACGATTCGATTGGGAAGCTTTCCAGGTCGGGAAATGAACTTTAAGCTGCCCGATGACATGGTTGCAAGGTGGCGCATTTATCTCGTGAATCGACGGGCTTATTTTGTCAGCGTCACCACCACAAAAGAGAATCAAGAGCGCGGACTCACAACCAGTATTAATGTGTTTCTCAATTCATTTCGACTGGTTGGAAAACGTTAAAGAATGCCTGAAAAACTTCAGGCATTCTGCGGAACTAGATCAATTTGATCGCACGGAACGTAAAGAACAGTGCATAAGCAAACGCGATCGCGCCACCGACGATCAAGAAATAAGCGACTACTGCGGACATAAATTTTGTCTCCTAACTTCCTAACAAAACTATACAGAAAAACGGAGGGCGATTGGTAGAATCAACTTCTACGCCGTTTTTCCAAACCAATTCATGCCGTCTGTTATTCCCGTTTCGCTGCCACAAAATTCGTATGAGATTGTGATTTCGTCGATCGATGAAATTGGCGATCGTATGAAGTCGCTCCCTAAATTAGGTAAAAAAGCGCTCATTGTCTCGAATCCAGCGATTTTCAAACACTACGGACAGTCGGTAATCGATTCTCTAACGCAAGCAGGATTCACGGTCAGTTCGTGCATCTTGCCTGCGGGTGAGCGATACAAAACGCCTTCAACTCTACAAAAGATCTATGATGCGGCTTTAGAAAATCGGCTAGAACGATCGTCTGTGATGGTTGCACTGGGTGGTGGTGTGATCGGAGATATGACTGGATTCGCGGCGGCAACTTGGCTTCGAGGAATTTC
>JADEXW010000142.1 GCA_015206935.1 Pseudanabaenaceae cyanobacterium LEGE 13415
TGGTATTAACCCTTCTACTCTTCGTCGATTACTGGAGTTGCCGCAAATTCCCTCGGTTTGGGAAGGCGATCGACGAGTCTTGACTTCCGGTGCGCCGATCGATCCTGCTTGGTCAGAATCGTCCGCGCCAGAAGGAGACTGTATTCTCTGGGTGGATGGCTCTCAAGGCATGGTGAGAGCAATGGATGTCGTGCCAGTGGAAACGGGGCATGAAGCGATCGTGCGAACGTTGCTGAGAGCAATGGAACATCCGCATAATCCAGGCAAACCCGCTCGACCGCAGAAAATTGTGGTGCGCGATCGAGAAATTCTCTTTTATTTAAGAGGAGTTCTCCAAGATTTAGACATTACGCTGGATTATGTTCCAGAATTGCCGCTGATTGATGAGATTTTCCGAGGCTTCCAGGATGCGACCAGTTCTCGTCCTCCTGCATTACCGCCACAGTTCGCCGAGGAATTGTTAGCGAAAGCCGATTTACTCTGGGGAGATGCGCCTTGGTCGCTGTTGCCCGATCACAAGATCTTAGAAATTGAATTAAATCGATGGGATTTGGGCTGTGTCTACGCCTCCGTGATGGGAATGTTGGGCATGGAGTATGGGGTTTTGTTATATCGATCGCTCGATTCGCTGAAACAATTCCGTCAGCGTGTTCTTTCCAACGATTCGATGGATCGGATGGAAGAAGCCTTTTTGGCGCAAGACTGTTTGTTTCTCACGTATGAAACCGAAGACGATGAGGACGAATTTGAAGAGGATTTGGAACTGCTCGATCCAATTCTCAAGCCCGTATTCGGCAATCTGCATCCATTAGAGGGGATCCGATCGTTTCTCTACGAAGAAGAAGCGATCGCGTTTATTGTGGCGCTTGAGGCGTTTCATCGATTTATCAAAACGCATCGTCGTAAATTGATGAACGATAATTTTCCCGCTCTAAGCAGTAAATTTAAGATTCCTTCTCCCGAAGGCGATACGATTTCTGTCAAAGTTTCAACCTTGCCCGAAGTTGCAGAAGAACTGTATGCGATGGTCGATGACGATGAGGTAGAACTCGGTGAAATGCCGATGATTCGGGATGATCTGGTTCCCGAAAATTCTTTTCTGAGTTTGGGAGTTGTGCCTTGGGAAGTGGTCGAACAATTACGATCGAGTGCGGATCATTTCCAACTGAATTCGCCGACCCAAGCAGGCGACGGTTTACCGATTATTCTGATTCAAACCTCGCGCCCGAAAGCGAAACAAATGATCGAAGAAATTGAAGCCTCCGGTGGACTGGGCGGAATTTGCTTTAATCCCGGATCTGATCCGTTTATGGGCAGTCGCTACGATCTCGGCTTGCTGCAAACTCAGAACGGCGATTTACATCTATTTGGTGAGTTTGACGAAGACGATCCGACTCATGCCCAAGCGCGGAAAAAATGGGATCAGCGGTGCAAAAAAACCAAGGGAATTTGTGGCTTATTGATTGCGAAAGGTTTGACGGGAGCGAGTCGGGGCAATCCGAGCTTAAAAGATATGATGGCATTGTATGAAGTACGATCGCTTTCGTCAGAGGATCTCGGTTTAGGCTTGTTAGAACGCAAATTTGCAGTCGATTGGATGTAATTTATGGTTGCTGAAATTAAATCGGATATTATTTATCCAGAAAGTGACGGCAAGCGGATGGCGGAGAATACCCAACAGTTTGAATGGATTGTTCTGATCAAAAAGAATTTAGATTTGATATTCAAAGATGATCCAAATGTTTTCGTCGCTGGGGATTTGCTCTGGTATCCAGTCGAAGGCAAAACCAACATTTGCACTGCCCCAGATGCAATGGTTGTGTTTGGCAGACCCAAGGGCGATCCACTTGGAATACAAGGCGCAAAACGAGGATCTTATGTTCAGCATCGAGAGAACAACATTCCACCGCAAGTTGCGTTCGAGATCTTATCACCAACCAATACTCAGCAAGAAATGGATCAGAAATTGCTGTTCTACGATCGCTACGGCATTGAGGAATACTATCTCTACGATCCAGACAAAAATCGGCTGCGAGGTTGGCGGCGAGATGAAGTCTTTCTAATTGAGATTGGGAATTTTTCCAACTATGTCAGTCCCCGTCTGGGCATTCGATTCGATGTCACCGTAAACCCAATGCAGATTTACCGCCCAAATGGTGAGAAGTTCTTGAGCTACGACGAACTGGATCAAGAACTCCAACAAGAACGATCGAGAGCCGATCAAGAACGATCGAGAGCCGATCAAGCACAACAACGAGCCGATGCGTTAGCAGAACGATTGCGGCAAATGGGAATTGATCCAGATCAGATTTGAGAAAAGGTCGATAAATGATCTGTCCTACAGATTTTTCGGCTAAAGCTCCCTGAATCCCCCATTCTGGGGAATTTTAAGCCAGAAAAATTTTCTAATTCCAAGGCGCTTTCCACCTTCAAAGTCCCCCAAATTTGGGGGATTTAGGGGGCTTTAGCCGATTCAAACGAAGCAAAACTCGCTCAAAAAGGTCGATCGCACTTCACACGATCGACCCTTCTAATCAAAACTGAAACGTTGCCCAATCAGGATTCCGCACATATTCCGCCATGTTATTGAACTTGCGAAACTCCGCTTGATGAATCCAGAAGTCGTTATCAGGATATTGTTCTAGCCATTCCTGATGCAGTTCATCAAACGTTTGGCTTAATCGATCGCGATCCAACTCCGGAGACATTTTGCCGAAGTAACCCAGCGTGATATGCGGCGTAAAGTAATACTGCTGCTCGATGCCAATCTCGATCAAATCGGGATTTTGGTAAATCGATCGACGTAATTTCAGAATGCGTTCATACGCCTGTACATCAGTCGTTGCCAGACAAACCGCGATCGCTCTTGCCATCACCATCAGTCCAACCACTTGAAACTGAATCGCATCCCCAGTACTCATCGGTTGACACTGACGGAAACTGTTTGCTACTCGATCGCGCAATCGTTCATCAAACCCTGGAGTTTCGGCAGCATGAAGATAAGCGCCATTCCAAATGAGATCCGCGATCGTCACATGGAAACTCTCAGGCGGAATCGGCGCAAACATTTCATCCCCTAACGTCTCCGCAATTCGCTTCTGATAACGCTTTAAGGATTCATAGATGCTCAGATTTTTGCCGTCTTCTGACCCTGGCGGCGTGATCACCGTGTAGCCTGGAAACGGAGTCGGAATCCATTCGCCGTTTGAGCGTTGGAACTTCGGGGATTCTTGAAGATGCTGTACCTGAGACCTGTAAGTGTCTGGAAGGGTCAGCCGCATCACCCGATTGAGGAAAGTTTGATAATTCTCGTCCAATGTGCGATCGCCTCGCGCCGTAAATCGATAAATTAGAAATCCATTCTTAAATCTAACGGTAAAGTGACATCCTACTCCGAGAGATTTAAGCGATGAATGATTACTCTAAGCCAGAGAAAAGCGGAGTTCGGTATGGGGATTTACTTTTATTGGGGCGAGGACAGTTTCGCAATCTCCCAAGCAGCGAAAGCCTTGAAGCAGAAGACGCTTGATCCGATGTGGGAAAGTTTTAATTTTGATAAATTCTCATCGGATCAAAATGATGCGATCGTACAAGCGCTCAATCAAGCGATGACTCCACCCTTTGGATCAGGAAATCGATTGGTTTGGCTCGCAGATACCACTTTGGCGCAACGGTGTCCCGAAGAAGTTTTAAGCGAACTCGATCGAACCATTTCCGCTTTGCCTGAAACTACTACACTTTTGCTCACCAGTTCAACAAAACCGGATGGGCGATTGAAATCCACGAAACTCCTACAAACTCACGCTACGATTCAAGAGTTTTCGCTGATTCCACCGTGGAAAACGGAACTGATTGCGAAACAAGTGCAGCAAGTGGCTCAAGAATTGGATTTGAAATTGACCTCGAAAGCGATCGATTACGTCACTGAAGCGGTTGGGAATGATACGCGCCAACTTTACAGCGAACTCGAAAAGCTGAAAGTGTTTGCAGGTGGAACAAAAAAGCCGTTAGATGAAACTGCGATCGCGCCTCTGATTACTGCCAGTACTCAAAGCTCTTTGAAGTTACTCGCCGCAATTCGCCAAGGGAAAACCGCTGAAGCGCTGGAATTGGTGGCTGATCTGCTGCGTCAGAATGAACCTGCGTTGCGAATTGTCAGTACTTTAGTCGGGCAGTTTCGGTTGCGATTGTGGATTAAGTTAATGCTGGAATCGGGAGAACGCGACGATCGAGAAATTGCCAAAGCTGCGGAATTGAACAATCCGAAACAGCTTTACTTTCTTAAACAAGAGCTTTTCTCGACTTCACTGAGCCAATTACAGCGGGTGCTACCGATTTTGCTCGATCTGGAGTTTAGCCTAAAGCGGGGAAGTGATGAAACGATCGCGCTTCAGACTAAAACGATCGAGCTTTGTCAGATTTTCCAACGCCGCTAAACTTCATCGGGATCGATTCCCATTGCTCTTAGGCGTTCCGCTAACCGTTGTGCTTTTGTCTCGGCTTCATCTGCCCTCAAACGTTCGTCTTCCGCCCGTTGTCGCTCGATTTCTGCTCGTTGTTGTTCGAGTTCCGCTCGCTCTGCACCTGTGGGAATGACTTGTCCAGATTGATCGCACCATCGCAACCAAAGCCGCGTGATCTCTTCCTCAAACTGCCCTGACCAAAGTGTGAGACCTAACCCCACTTCCTCAAGCCAAACCGCCTGTCCAACCTCGGTGATTCCTTGCGGTGGAGTCAATTCTGTACATCGACCCGCAAAATTCGACCAAACCCGTAATAAAGCGCCGTTCATCTCGGTTTCACCCTGGATTTGGCGGAGTGGATCGAATACTACGTAGTACGGAATGCGAATTTGAGAATAAAGATCTTTTTTCGCGATCGATTTCCCTTTCTGCTTCGATTTTCGACTGAGACTCAATTCATCGCCTTCCGCATTCGAGACAATTTCGATACAAACTTCTGGTAGCTTGCCGAATTCCCACACGAAATACGATCGATTCTCTTTTTGAGAAAAGTCCTCCGCACATTGCACATCCAAACTCAGCATGACATCGGGAACGATCGGATCGCCCTTCAGTTTATAGAACAGTCCAACATTTGCCGCCACAAAATACGGGGACGGTAACACTTTGGAACTGTAAAGCGGCTCGACTAACAGGCGCTGCTGTTTTTCAGATTGAATATTGTCCACCGGGGCATCGTCCTCGATCGTCAAATGGCTAATATCTAGCTGAGAGACGATATCTTCATTGTTAATCAGTTGTTGAGTCATGGTTCGCTACCAAACCTGATACTTCATTATTATCGAAATCATCTCTTCACAGTTCTGAGCCGAAATTCTTCAAAGTTTTTTCCGTATCCTGGAACTTCTTGCGAGTAAAATAATTCAGATTATTTGTACCTCTCTTGTGTGCTAGTTTTCGGAATGTCACACCGCCTTATGATGATGAACCGTGATTTTTCTTCTCTCTCTCGTTGGCTCGTCAAACGCTCGATCGTGTTAGGCGCACTTTCTTCGATCGCGGTTTTGGCTGGCTGGACACCTGACTTTTCTGCTCCCACCGTGTCCCAAGCCTTTAATTCTTCCGCGTTCGCTCAAGAATCTGCATTTACTCGATATGTCCGGGCGGCAGTTGCCCTAGAACAGCGTCGTCAAACGCTCCAAAGTCAACTGCAACAAGTCACAGGCGGCAATGTTCCGAGCGGCGTTTGCCAAAATATTGGTCAAGTGAACGCCAATTCACGCGATCAAGTTCGGAATTTGTGTCAGCAGTTTCGTCAAAGTTTTTATCAAATCTTGGCAGATCAGAAACCCCCTTTGTCGATCGATGAATTCAATTCGTTCCAAAGCCAAGTTGGAAGCCGCCAAATGTGCGAACGGGTGGCACAAGAAGCCCGCCGTCTTCAGTTAGGTGAAATTAGCTGTAAAGATGCAAAATAACGATTTTCAAGTAGAATCGTGATGCCGATTTGAGCAGGAACGCGATGAAAAAACTGTATGCTTTGACTACGATCGCGTTTCTGCTTAGTTTTGGAACGAATTTAGAGTTTCGATCGGAATCTCCTCAGATTACTTTGCAGCCTGTTTTAATAAGTGCGGCTGTGCCTTCAGAACCTTTAGCGAAAGCGGATCAGAGAATTTTTCAGCGAATTAATCGAATTGCGGTCGAGGAAAATTGGCATCGTCGATCGTTGGGCGAAATTACTCAAGCGATCGCAGAACAATTTATTGGAACGCCTTACGCAGAGGGATTACTCGATCGATCAAAGAACGAAACATTATTTACATCACTACGAGAATTTGATTGTGTGCTGTTTGTGGAATCAGTTCTAGCAATGGCTCGTGGAATCAGTTCTCAGAATTATTCGTCTCATACGTTTACAAAACATCTACAACAGCAACGATACGAGAACGGAGAAATTAACGGTTATTGTAGTCGATTACATTATTTCTCATATTGGATTGAAGATAATCAACGGCGTGGAATTGTCACGGATATCACAAAAGATTTAGGTGGAATATCGCTGGGTAAAAGGCTCAATTTCATGAGTACAAATTGGAAGAAATATCCTAAATTAGTCGCAAGCGAGAAAGAGCATCAGTGTATCGAGCAAATGGAAGCGCGATTGAATGCGACAACGGTGAATTACATTCCGACAAATCAGATTCGCAGTCGATATCGTGAATTGAAATCGGGGGATATTTTAGCGATCGCGACTCGTGTTCCTGGGTTGGATGTGACTCACACCGGATTTGTTTACCGGGGTTCAAATGGCGAAGTCGGCATTATTCATGCGGCTCCGGGTCGGGGCGTGAAGATTTCTCCAGATTTAGAGACGTATCTGAATCGGGTGGAAGATGCGATCGGGGTTATCGTCGCTCGTCCAAATTGATGCGAATTTGATGAATCGATCGTGTGGCAGCTTTTCTGGGGAGCGCCCCCTAAATCCCCCATTCTGGGGGATTTAGGGGACTTTAGCCGACTCAAACGCAGCAAAACACTTCCTCAATTTCAGATCGAATTAGTTCGGTTTCGCTGCCAAGCAAAGTAGCTTTCCTGTAAATCCTGAAGGAAATCATTTCTTTGTAACTTGCGATATTCGTGAGCCGCATTTCTAAATATTTCTGAGAACGCTGGAGACGCATAAGAAAAGCGATCGAAGAATTGCACTTTCAAATTCTCAGACATCGCGATCGACATCAGATGAATCAATTCTGTGGCTCTTTCTCCAACAATATGCGCTCCTAAAATCTGACCATTCCGCCGCACAATTAATTTAAATACTCCCGTAGTCGCTCCAGTGATTTGCGACTGCATCAAAGTATTAAACGGCAAACGCAGAATCATTACATCACGACGATAACGGCGAATCGCTTGAGTTTCAGTCAATCCAATCCAAGCAAATTCAGGATCAGTTGCAACAGATTGAACAACACGATCGTAATCAACTTTATAAATCGGCAAAAACGATAAATTCTTCAGAACAATATTCGTTTGATAACGTGCGATCGGTTGCACCGGATGAGTAATCCAATACACACGAGGATGATTTGTTTGTAATCGATCGTTGAGTTGGATTGGTGAATCAATTTCTAACGCTTGAAGATTTAGATTTGAAACATTCTGCTGCCAACCAGCGGCAATCAAAAGTTCATCCGTCTCAATTGCATAATTTTCAATTTCAATAACTTTACGATCGCCGTTCTGCCGAATCTCTCGAATATGTAGCGCATTAATCACTCGAATTCCTTCAGCTTCAAGAGCCGATTGCACAAGAGAAGCCGTTTCTAAATCCGCCATTGATAATAAGTGCGGTTGTCGAATTAACATCGTCACTTGTGCGCCCAATCGGGAATACAATTGAGCAAATTCAACCCCGATCGCGTCATCACCAATAATCACGATCGATTCAGGAATCTTCGTAATCACAGAATTCGGAGTAAGAAATTCAACGCCTGATGCACTCACCATTTCAGAGACAATCGGCGTATACTCAGTTGCGATTAAATAAGACCGCGATCGCAGAATTCGACCTTTCACCGTAAATCCCGTCTGTGGCTTGCGGCAGAACTCGCCAGAGCCAGCGATAAACTCAATTCCTAACGCTTCTAATCTAGCTCGATCGTAAAATTCTTCATGAGACTGCGCGATCGCATCCGTATATCGATTCACTGCATTCAAATTCAGTTTTGTATCTGAATCGAAGAACGATCGATCAATCTTCTTGATCGATTTTGCAAACTGAGAAAGAACAGTTCCGCGTGAAATTTTCGGCTGACAATTTTGCTCCACAAGCGCGACCCTTGCCCGTTTTCGAGCCGCTTCGAGGGCAGCATAAATTCCCGTTTCTGAGTAACCGATAATTACGAAATCGTAGTCAGCAGGCATGAACTTAGCCCATCAATTAAACGCTGATTTTCCGCAGGTAAACGCACCGCTACTCGAAAATAGCGATCGCCTAATTCCGCAAAACTCAGGCAATCTCGAATAAGAATCTTATCGTGTTCTAGTAATTGTTTCTGTAGTTGCGAGACAGAACGTTCAGATTTAACCAGAAAATAGTTCGCCACACCCAGAAGCGGTGACAATCCCCCAATTGCTTGCAATCCCTCAAAAAGCTGTGGTCGAGCCGCATTCAGCCATTCAAACGTTTCTCTCTGAAATTCACGATCTTGTAGAACTGCTGCCGCCGCCGCTGCCGCTAAAGTGTTCACCGACCACGGATCGCGTCGCTGTTGCCAAGATTGAATCCGATCGGGATGAGCGATCGCATATCCAAACCGCAATCCTGGTAGCGCATAGAACTTCGTCAGCGATCGTAAAATCACCAAATTCGGATAGTTCTCAATTTCTGAAATCAAACTCTGATCGGGCGATAGGAAGTCCATAAACGCTTCATCCACCACGACCAGCGCGAAGCGATCCAACTGTTCTCGAATGAACGCTCGATCGAACAGTTTTCCAGTTGGATTATGCGGATTATTTAATAGCAATCCAGCCGATTTAGAGCCTTCTAAATCTGACTCAATTAGAACCCGCTGAACCTTTGCCCCAAACGCATTTAGCGCCCGAAAATAATCACCAAATGCAGGCACAAATAGCGCAACCTGATCCAATTCCGCCAAATCCCAACCCGCCCAAGTCAGCAACTCCGCTGACCCATTTCCAGGCAAAATCCAATCCGGGGAAAGCTGGTGGATCTGAGCTAGCATCGATCGCACCTGCTGATAATTCGGATCAGGATAGTCCCGTAACAGCGGCAAATGGGCTTGAATCGCGTCAATTGCCGATTTTGGAGTTCCTAACGGATTGATACTGGCAGAAAAATCAAGAATTGCACTGGGGGAACAGCCAGCGAGACTCGCTGCCCACGATACATTTCCCCCATGCGTTGGACGAACCAAAATGATTTCCTGCCTGCTTACAACGGTGTGCTTATTCTTCGGGTGCAACTTTTTCTTTGAACAGTTTTCCTGCCGAAAATGCAGGAACGCGAGTTGCAGGGATTTCCATTTTATCTCCAGTTTTGGGGTTGCGTCCTTCCCGCGCTTTGCGTTCACGCGATTCAAACGATCCGAATCCAACCAAGGTCACTTTGTCACCCGAAGAAACTGCTTCAACGATCGTTTCGATCGCAGCGGACAACACTGCATCGGCTTGTTTTTTCGTGACACTTGCCTTTTCTGCCACTGCATCAACGAGTTCACCTTTGTTCATAAGAATCTCCTAAGAGAAATAATCAGGGTTTTCGTGTCTCAAATAAGACGGATTTGCGAAGGTTCAAGGTGGGAAATTCAGATCGCCTGAAAGTCCGATTCCCTCGAAATTTCAATTGCCCATTCTATAGGCTGTTTCCAAAATGTGAACGTCTGAAAGCTTTAAGTTATATGGATTTCAGAATTATTTTCTGATTTTTGTCATTTTTAGTAAGTATTTATGCTCAAAAAATCAGTTTTCCTGATCGGACTGACCCAGTTTTTAACGATTTAGCAATATCCATCAGCGATCGAGAGTTGATCAATAAGTGTGCGATCGATCTCCTCATTCAGTCTCACCTGAGACGATTTAGAGCGCGAACGAAGTTGAGGGAACGATAGAATATAGTCTTATCTGCCTGCTTCAACTCAAAATGAACATTCCAGACAATCCAACGAATACCGATATC
>JADEXW010000004.1 GCA_015206935.1 Pseudanabaenaceae cyanobacterium LEGE 13415
TAACGATGGGCAAGGTGGGCGGCGTAAAGATGTAAAGGAAAGGTATACCGAATTCAGAAAATTGTGTTGATTTCGTAAAGAAAGAAGGGAACTATTTTGAAGAGGAGAGTTTCCCGATCGAGATACACTTATATGCTGAACGTTTCAAATTTAGTCGCTCAAGAAACTTTTTGATAGACTTCTCCACGATAAGTCACAGCATGTATTATTCTCACTTTACCCTAACTGCTCCCATTTTCAAATTCGGTTTTCAGAGCAGCACTTACTTGCAGAAGGAGGCATATGGCACGAACGAATGAATTTGCCCAAGAATATCAGCAGGCAGAACGCGCCTATATGCAGGGCAAGTATGAGGAAGCGGCAGGCATTGTCGATCGATTAGTCGATCGTTATCCTGATGATCCGAGCGCTCGATTGTTACGCGGTCACATCTATTGTTACGGACTGCAAAAATACGATGTGGCTCAAGAGCAGTATCAATTGGTTCTGAACTTCACTTCTGACCCCGAATTTGTCGATTACGCCAATAGTGGACTTGCTTATGCAGGTCAGTTTGCGGATGGCGGAGCAGATAGTTTTGCAGATACGAACTTAGAAACAGATTATTCATCGTTCGGAGAAGCTCATAACTCCGATTCCTTTGAAGCGAATTCGCTTGATAACTTCGTATTTCAAGATGATTTCAATGCGGAAACAGAGGAAACTTCTCCGTTTGGCGATCCTTTCGGTGCAGGCAGTAAGAGTTCAAAGGATCAAAATCATTTTGCCTCAGACGATCCATTCGCAGCTTCATCAAACGGGAATGCTACTGCTAACGGATCGGCTCCAAATAGCGACTTTGCCAATGTTCTTGATGATTTCGATCAAGTCTTTGCAGGCGACGATGAACCGTCACATGGCAGTATGACCACGGTTTCGACTGATCCAGGCATCTCTGAAGGCAATGTCGCTCCAAATCGAGGCTCGAACTCGAAGCGCGACACCAGCGAAGATACCTTGTTCATGGCTGCTCCTGGTTTCTACGACGAAAAAGCCGCCGCAGAATTCGATTTTCCAGCGACACAAAGCAAATTTGCACCAATCTACGACGAGCCACAAGCCACACCTACCTCACCTCCTGGCAATCAAAGCAACGTCGATTTCCTAGACGATTTTGAAGACTTCGACGATTTAGGCAATCTCTCAGACTTCGACCTCTCCGAAGATTCCGCAGGCTTCACAAGTCCTTCGGTCGGAAGTGCTTTCGGATTCACCTCGAATATGTCAGCCGCCTCAGATAGTGCTGAAATCGATTTCGTTCAAAATCCCAATTTCGCTTCCAACGGCACGGACTCAAAGCTTCGGGAAGACGAACTTTTCAGCATGTCCAGTACAACTGACTCCGTTCCCAGCTTTACCACGCAACTAGATACGCCTATCGCCGAACCAACTCCAACCGTTGAGCAAGGCTGGTTAGCCCCGATCGAGAATGCGTCATTTGCCACGAAGCAGATGATCACCGCAGGAGCAGCAGGAATCGTCTCAGCGGTCGCGGTTGCAGTCGTTAGTTTCGTTTCCGCCAATCAAGCCGCACAGCAGAATAATGGAGCCGTCGTTTCTCAACTTCGCACCACTGGCATCATGATGGCGCTTGCAGGTGGAATTTGCGGGGGTGGAACTGCTTTAGCAGTCGGTCAACTCACCGCGCGGCACATGAAGCGATCGACAGAGGATTTGAGAAGGCAATTCCAATCTGTCTCGCAGGGGAATTTCAACGCTCGTGCAACCGTTTTCGCTGAGGATGAATTAGGTCATCTTGCGACCGAATTCAATCAAATGACTCGCATCATCTCAACCACGACCAGCGAAGCGCAACGTAAAGCAGAAGAGCAAGAACAAGCAAAAGAAGATTTACAGCGTCAAGTAATTCGATTGCTTGATGACGTAGAAGGCGCAGCACGTGGAGATTTGACTGTTCAAGCAGAAGTCACCGCTGACGTACTAGGAGCCGTTGCAGACTCGTTCAACTTAACAATTCAAAACCTGCGCGAAATCGTTCAACAGGTGAAACAAGCGGCTCGCCAAGTGAGTAAGGGTTCCACCGAAAACGAGATGTTTGCGCGTAGCTTGTCTTCGGATGCCTTACGGCAAGCTGAAGAATTGGCGGTAACGCTGAACTCGGTACAGGTAATGACCAATTCGATTCAGCGGGTGGCAGAAAGCGCTCGTGAAGCCGAAGAAGTCGCAAGAACCGCATCTTCTACCGCACTGAAAGGTGGTGAAGCCGTAGAAAGAACCGTAGCTGGGATTCTTGAAATTCGGGAAACGGTGGCAGAAACGACTCGTAAAGTGAAACGATTAGCGGAATCTTCGCAAGAGATTTCTAAGATCGTTGCCTTGATTTCTCAGATCGCATCTCGAACGAACTTACTGGCATTAAATGCAAGTATCGAGGCAGCAAGAGCAGGAGAAGCAGGACGTGGATTTGCGATCGTTGCGGATGAAGTCCGACAATTGGCAGATCGCGCCGCGAAAGCATCGAAAGAAATCGAACAAATCGTTTTACAAATTCAGGGTGAAACTGGGTCAGTCATGACCGCGATGGAAGAAGGCACTCAACAGGTGATCGAAGGAACTCGACTGGCAGAACAAGCAAAACGATCGCTCGAAGACATTATCCAAGTTTCGAGCGTGATTGATACCTTAGTGCGATCGATTACTGCCGATACCGTTGAACAGACCGAAACCTCTCGAAACGTTGCTCAGGTGATGCAATCGGTGGAATTGACCGCGCAAGAAACTTCCCAAGAAGCCCAGCGCGTATCGGGTTCACTGCAAAACCTGGTGGGTGTTGCACGAGACTTGCTCACCTCAGTCGAACGATTCCGAGTTGAAACTGGAGAGCGCAAGTAAGCGATCGTACTGAATTTTGTGCGCCATTTTCAGGACTTCGGTTACAGTGAATCCAATCCACTGAGACCGTTTTAATGATGGGTTGACCCACGACCCGCAACGACCGAAATTTGGTCATCTTCATCCCAGAAGCTTCCGCGTTCAACTTGAACCAAGCTAGACGGAGATTACTCATTCACAGAAAGGGACATTGCGATGCAGCCGGAACAACAGCAGCGAATCATGGGCTATTTCATTGAGGAGGCAAAAGACCACCTCAATACGATCGAGCAGGGTTTGCTGAATCTGCAAGGCATGATGGCAGATCCAGAACTGGTTAACGAAGTCTTCCGAGCGGCGCACTCGGTCAAGGGTGGCGCGGCGATGTTGAACCTGCACAGCATCCAGAAAACGGCTCACCGTCTAGAAGACTATTTCAAGGTTTTGAAAGAGACCCGCACGATTAAGCCCGATCGTCAATTAGAATCGCTGTTGCTCAAAGTGTTCGATGTCCTCAAAACTCATTTGGAACAACTTCAAATGCCTGATGGCTTGGATGAAGAATCTGCACAGGCAGACTTGATAACGCTTGAACCTGTTTTTTCAGAAGTCGAGCAGCATCTCACTCAACTAGAGCGACAAGCAACCAGCGTTCCAGCACAAGATCGAACTGTGATTCAAGCGGAAGCCGTTGTTCAAGACAATGCACTGCTGCTAATCTTCCAAAACGATGTTCCGGCACAACTGCGTGAAATGCTGCAAACCTTCCGGCAAGCAGAAACAACTCTGGATGCTCGTGAGCGTCTACAAGAGATTTGCCTAGGGTTGCAAGGGTTGGGAGATGCGTTTGGATTAGTGCAGTGGAGTCAGTTAATCGATACTGCGAGTCGAGCGATCGCGCATCCTGAGAATGCGTATCGGGAGCTTGCACCACTGGTCATTACTGAGATTAAACAAGCTCAGGGATTGGTGTTAGCAGGACGCGAAAAAGACATTGCAGCGAGTGAACAGCTAACAGCAATGGCTCCAGCACCCGTCACAACGGATGATATGGATCTGGAGTTGGCGGACTTCTTTGCGATCGCAAATAGTGATGCTTCTGATGATCTTGATTTTGCAGGATTGGATTTCGCAGCAACCGAAACAACAGAAGATTCGAGCTTAGATAGCTTGTTTGATTTGCCAGAGTCGGATGCACTTTCGGTAGACTCTGGTGATATGAGTCTTGATGGCATGTTCGATTCGCTGAAAATCGAAGAAGTACCAGCCGCGATCGGGAATCGGAAAGGGCCCGACATGGGCATGGAAGAGTTAAACAGCCTTGCTGATCTCTTTGAGACTGATATGCCCGAACTTGGAGAGACTTGGGAACAAGAAGAAATTTTAGATTCTTCGATGCTCTCCAGTTCGCTTGAAGATGCAGAAGATAATGATTTTGCAACCTTTTTGTCGGCTCCATCTCAAAGCAATGGAACTCAGGCAGATGATTTAGCAGATTTGTTTGGAAATGATTTGCTAGGAGAACTGAATACAACTGATTCGGTAGTTGATGACTTTGAGTTGCCGGATTTCTCTGAGGATGTAACTGAGTTTGGAACGACTGCTGCAACTGAGAGTGCATTTTCAGTTGAAGAGAATGGTGCAGCAATGGATCTAGGTTTTGATGACTTAGATTTAGCTTCTCAAAGCATGAGTAACTTTGAGGGAGAAGATGAAGGTTCTCTTGATAATCTTGGCGAATTGTTTGCTGGACTTGATGATACAGATTTAGGGCTTTCTGCACCTAGTCCAGTC
Source organism: Pseudanabaenaceae cyanobacterium LEGE 13415 (assembly GCA_015206935.1). Classification (GTDB taxonomy): domain Bacteria; phylum Cyanobacteriota; class Cyanobacteriia; order Leptolyngbyales; family Leptolyngbyaceae; genus Leptolyngbya. The sequence continues at coordinate 4,666 of JADEXW010000004.1, forward strand.
AGTGAGTTAGGGGATGACTTTGATCCAACTGACTTGGATGGAATGTTCGCGGCAGATAGTTCCGAGAATCTCGGTTTAGACGCGCTTGACTTGAACGATCTTTTAGATGAGTCGGATGAACCTGTTGCAGCTCCTCAATCGAATTCTATTCCAGAAGTTGCTCCCGATCCTTGGGATAGTTTAGAGCTTGAAACAGAGTCGATCGATGCTGCTCTGTTTGAACAACCTGAAGTGAAAAACGGATCTGCGAAAAATTCAAGCGAATTGCAGATAGATGTTACGAGTGAGGACTTAGAGCTATCCGCACTAGGGTTAGATGCTCCCGAAGATGATGTTTTAGATGCTTTGTTCTCTGGTGATTTAGCTGATGACGCATCGATCGAGGATTTGTCTTTCGATGCGCCTGAAACTTCGGAAGATTTAGAGCTTGATCAATTACTTGATGATCCGCTGTCAGAAATTGAAGCGACTTCTGATTTGAGCAGCTTGAGTTTAGATGAAGACATTGATTTTAGCTCGAATGGATTTGGCAGACTCAATGCGGAAGAAGCGTTAGGTCTGGAAGAGATCGATAGTGAAGACTCTTTCAGTGAACCAGCAGATCCGTTTGCAGACTTGCTTGATTTCTCAGCATCAGAATCCTTGCTCGAAAATGAACTGAATTCTATGAATGGTTCATCTTCTCATGCAGAAGACTCGTTAGCTGATTTGCTTGATTTGTCATCTGAAGAATCAATCAACTTGGAAATTGATGATACTTTGACCTCTGAAGCAGCAATGAGTCTAGAAGATGACTTGCTCGATTTTTCAGTAGCGGAATCAGCGATCGATCTAAATAGTTCTTCTGAGGAGCTAGATACAGAAGATTCATTAGCTGATTTGCTCGACTTTTCATCCTCTGATGATGACTTGCTCAGTTTTACATCATCTGAAACAGCGATCAATCTAGAAGATGATTTGCTCAATCTCTCATCTTCTGACGCAGCGATCGGTCTAGGGAGTTCTTCGCTTGAGGATTCAGACGATTCACTAGATGATTTGCTCGACTTCTCAGAGTCTGAATCTTCGATCGACTTAGAATCTGGAGATCTTTCAAGTGATGATGAATTACTTAGCTTAGATGATTTGCTCGGTGGTGAAATTTCAACTGAAGAAGCGTCTGAATCCTCGATCGACTTAGAATCTGAAAGCCGCTCAACTGATGATGGGCTGCTCGACTTAGATGATCTAATCGGTAGCGAAACTTCAATGGAAGAAGCATCAATTGATCAAGGCTTGGATGATTTGCAGAATGAGTTCGATTTGGGTTCTGTAGAGTCAGAATCGAAAGCTGATGAAGATTTTGACTTAGGCTTTGTAGAAAGTTCAACTGCATTTGAAGATGATTTCTCAGACCTTAGCTTAGATTTGTTTGGAGCAGACACTCCAACTCAAGAAAGCGATGCAACTGAAGATGGATTCAATTTAGATGACCTCACTATCGATGCTTCTGGTGATGCAGGTTTAGATGATCTTGAGTTGCTACTCGCAGATGAAGACACCGAGCCTTCTAACGATTCGCTGCTCAATCTTGGGATTGGAGCGGCAACCATCGCAACGGTGGGTGCAGGATTTGCAGTAATGCAATCCAAAGATGAATTAGATAGCTTAGATGATCTGTTAGATTCGAGTACTTCAGATGAGACAGCCGATTTAGATGAACTCGATTCGCTACTCGATGAAACACCTCGTACTGAAGCTGCGATCGACGAAAACTTTGATGATCTAGAGTCTCTTCTAGCAGATGCTCCAGAAGCAACACCGCAGACTAATATTGCTGCGACCAGTGAATTAGATGCAGAGTTTGGCGACTTAGAGAAAATGTTGGAAGAGTCCGACGGTGGCTCTAGTGCAAAAAGTCGCACCACTGCCCCACAAGGTCGGCGTTCACCTCGTGCCACGAAAGGGTTCAGTGAACAAACAATGCGAGTTCCGATTAAGCAGCTTGATAACTTGAGTAACTTAGTTGGGGAACTGGTCGTGAACCGCAATAGCTTGGAGCAAGACCAAGAACGGTTAAGACAGTCGCTCGATAATTTGCTTTATCAAGTTCAACAGTTGAGCGATGTCGGACAACGGATGCAAGATTTGTATGAACGATCGCTGTTAGAAAGCTCGCTGCTTGCGAGTCGGCAAAATCATCGCGTTCCCTTTGGTGGTTCGGAACGTGGGGCAAGTAATGGGAACTCGATCGGGGTTGAATATGACCCGCTGGAGATGGATCGCTTTACTGGATTCCACTCGCTGTCGCAGGAAATGATTGAATTAATCGTGCGGGTGCGGGAGTCGTCGTCTGACATCGAATTTATCGTTGATGAAGCCGATCAAGTGACGCGGATGTTCCGGCAGGTGACAACGCAACTTCAAGAGGGACTAACGCGATCGCGAATGGTTCCGTTTGCTCAGACAGCCGATCGCTTACCGCGTGCAGTGCGTGACATTGCGATGAAGTGCGGTAAACAAGCGGAACTTGTGATTGAGGGACGAGATACGCTGATCGATAAGATGATTTTGGAACATCTTTATGATCCAATGACGCATTTGGTTAATAATGCGCTCACTCACGGGATTGAAGATCCAGAAGTTCGTCGTGCCGCAGGAAAATCACCGACCGGTAAAATTACGATTCGAGCATTCCACCAAGGAAACCAGACCGTGATTTCGGTTTCGGATGATGGCGCGGGAGTTGATGTTGAACGAGTGAGATCGAAAGCGATCGAAAAAGGGTTAATCACTGCTGCGGAAGCGAAGAGTGCTTCCCGTCTCGATATTTACGATTTGCTGTTCCATCCTGGATTTAGTACGAAAGATCAGGCAGATGATTTCTCAGGTCGTGGTGTGGGAATGGATGTCGTTCGTACCAGTTTGAGCGAGATTCGAGGCACGATTAGCACCGATTCGACTCAGACCAAAGGGACAACGTTCACAATTCGATTGCCGTTGACGCTGAGTATTTCTAAAGCGTTGTGTTGTATTAGTGATCGTGCCCGAATTGCGTTCCCGATGGACGGGGTGGAAGATATGCTCGATCTCCCGAAAGAGCGACTTCAAACCGACGCGGAAGGACAGCCTTGTATTACTTGGCGCGATACTGTGTTGCCTGTTCGACCCTTGAGAGAATTGCTCAATTACAATCGTCATCTGAGTCGCGGAACGGTTTACGGCGGAAATCAGGAAGACGATATGGTGTCGATCGTCATTCTGCGAAGTGCAGGAAATTATCTGGCGCTGCAAGTCGATCAAGTGCTAGGCGAACAAGAAATCGTAATCAAACAGCTTGAAGGTCCAGTGCCAAAACCGATCGGGGTTGCAGGTGCGACGGTGCTAGGGGATGGGCGAATTATGCCGATCGCAGATGTGCTGGAATTAATCGATCTCTCGGTGGGTCGGATTCGACGGGATGCGGGTTCGATGTGGGAGACCGCAACGGCGCAACCTGTGGTCGAAACGGTGGCAGCGAAGACTGAGCCAATGGTACTCATCGTGGACGACTCGATCACGGTACGCGAATTGTTATCGATGACGTTCAACAAAGTCGGTTATCGAGTCGAACAAGCTCGCGATGGTCAGGAAGCTTGGGAAAAACTGCGATCGGGTCTGCCCTGTGATATTGTCTTCTGCGATATCGAGATGCCGAGAATGGATGGCTTGGAACTGCTGTCGCGGATTCAGAAAGATCCAAACCTGTCCAACTTACCGATCGCGATGTTGACTTCACGCGGAGCCGATCGACATCGACAAATGGCGGCTTCTCTTGGCGCAAGTGGATATTTTACGAAGCCTTATCTCGAAGAAGCGCTATTGGATGCGGCTCAACGGATGCTGAAAGGTGAAATCCTGATTTCTGCAAATTCCGGGAACACTTAAGGCAAATATACCTCTAAGAGTTTAAGGGTGGAACAGTTGAGTTCCACCTTTTTTATGAAGTTCAGGAAAGTTTTGATAAATCTACCGCTCGGTAGAGCTTTTTTGCGATAACCTACAAATTCAAGGATAACTCTACAGATTTGCTGAAAGCTCGTTTGAAGAAAAGTGTCGGATTCAAAATTTATTTATTTTGAATTTTTGTAGAAAAAGAGACATGATCGAACTTCTTCGCATTTCTGCACAATCGATCGCGTTCTCAGAAGATTTCGTAATATCCGAATACGGAGACAACGGGGATCAATAGAACGAGTCCGAACCCTGCCATAGTGTCATATAAGGATAGATGGCAGCAACGGCTCGAATAAACCCTGAGGGATAATTTGGGCGCTTCGACAATCCCTTCGGAGATAGGTATTTTTGCCGCAATCATTTCGTAGTATTTACGTAGCACTTACTTGCCTAGAGTGGTGTTTTTCACGCTGTCAAGTCGGAATGCCCGTCTTGGCATATTTTGAAAATTCTATTAAATCTGACTTAGCTCTCCTAGGAAGCAAATGAACGAGAGTCTCTGTCATGTGTGAGGCGACCAAACTGTTTGACCTTGTAGGAGGTTTTTATGAAAATCGCTCAAGTGACCCCATTATGGGAGCGCGTTCCGCCCCCAGCCTACGGTGGCATTGAATTAGTGGTGAGCCTGTTGACTGATGAATTAGTGCGTCGAGGTCACGAAGTTACGTTATTCGCAACGGGTGACTCGATTACACTGGCAAATCTGGATTCGGTGCATCCTCGTGCGATTCGGAATGACCCGACTGTGAAGGAATACCAAGTCTACGAAAGTATGCAGCTTGGGCATGTATACCAAAGGGCACATGAATTCGATGTAATTCATTCTCACATGGGATTTGCAACATTGCCCTACGCGCAATTTGTGAAAACACCGACCGTTCATACGCTACATGGCGTATTTACCCCGGATAACGAGAAGTTGTACTCGTTTGCTCGATCGCAGCATTATGTGAGCATTTCTAACGCTCAACGCAAACTGGAATTGGGCTTGAACTATGCGGCGACGGTGTACAACGGAATTGATGTCGATAGCTACAAGTTTTACGCTGAACCGACTGAGCCGTATCTCGCATTCCTCGGTCGATTGTCGCCGGAGAAGGGTCCACATCACGCGATCGAGATTGCAAAACGAACCGGAATGCGCCTGAAAATGGCAGGCAAGATCGATATTGTTGATCAAGAGTTTTACGACGAGATTCTGGCTCCCCAAATCGACGGAGATCAGATTCAATACCTAGGTGAAGCGAACCACGTGCAGAAAAACACGCTTATGGGAGGCGCGATCGCAACGTTGTTCCCGATTACCTGGAAAGAACCGTTTGGCTTGGTGATGGTCGAATCGATGGCAGCAGGAACGCCCGTAATTGGAATGCGGCTAGGATCTGCACCAGAGGTCATCAGCGACGGTAAGACTGGATTTCTGTGTGAAACCGTTGAAGAGTGTGTGGCTGCTTTGGAACGGGTGAAAGACATCGATCGGGGTGCATGTCGTCAGCATGTGATTGAGCATTTCAGCGTTCAACGGATGGCAGATGGATACGAAGCCGTATATCGTCAACTGCTCGGTCAGAAGGTTTTTAGTGGCAATGGGCGATTGGTCACTCAACTGAAATAAGCAAGATTTGCAGTCATGAAGGGTAAGCGCTTTTATCCTTCGTGCTTTCTTGCCCAAAACTTTGGAGATGAAACTATGGTTTTGATGAACGAAAAGTTAGCCAATGTGCAAAGTCGATCGAATAGTCCGAGACAAGCGATCGCGCTAATTTCTGAGCATGGTGATCCGGCGGCTGAGATTGGTCGGGAAGAGGCGGGCGGTCAAAATGTTTATGTTCGCCAAGTCGGAGAAGCTTTGTCCCGCTTGGGTTGGCAAGTGGATATGTTCACGCGGAAAGCGAATCCGGGTGATGACACGATCGTTCAACACAATCCGCATTGTCGAACGATTCGTCTAAAGGCAGGGGAAGAGAAATTTATCCCGCGCGATCAACTGTTTGAACTGATGCCGGAATTTGTCGAGTCGTTTCTCGAATACCAATCGAAGCATCACTATCCATTAATTCATACCAACTACTGGATGTCGGCGTGGGTTGGATTGGAAGTGCAGAAAGCGCACAATGTTGAGCTGATTCACACCTATCATTCATTGGGTGCAGTCAAGTATCAAGCGGTTCCGAATCGTCCAGCGATCGCAGAAACTCGTTTAGCGGTTGAGAAACAGATTCTAGAGCAAGCACGTTGTATTGTGGCAACGAGTCCACAAGAAGAGATGATGCTGCGATCGCTCGTTTCTGATCAAGGACGCATCGAAGTGATTCCTTGCGGAACCGATTTGAGCAAGTTTCGTACCATTCCTAAGCTGGAAGCGAGGGAAGAACTCGGATTGAAGCCAACTGATGAAGTTGTTCTGTACGTGGGACGATTCGATCCGCGTAAGGGAATTGAAACACTGGTGCGATCGTTTGAGTTGATTAAACGAAACGCGGCTGATTCATCAAATTTACGCTTAATGGTCGTCGGTGGTAGCGCTTCTGATAAATCTGATGGACAGGAACGCCAACGGATCGAACAATTAGTGAACGAATTGGGAATTGCAGAGAATGTGATCTTTGCCGGAAGAGTGGGACACGATCGCTTACCGTTGTATTACACAGCGGCGGATGTGTGCGCGATTCCGAGCCATTATGAGCCATTTGGACTGGTCGCGATCGAAGCAATGGCATGTGGTACTCCCGTTGTCGCTTCTGATGTAGGCGGCTTGAAGTTCACTGTGGTTCCGGGTGAGACTGGTTTGCTGGTTCCGCCTCAAGATACAGCCGCGTTCGCAATGGCGATCGGGCGAATTTTGGATGATGAACTTTGGGCGAGAAAGTTACGCAAACGGGCATCGGAACGGGTGCAGCAGAATTTTAGCTGGACTGGAGTTTCGGCGCAGTTAAGTGATTTGTATCGAAGGTCACTGGCGGAATCGATTATGGGCGATGGAGTGGTTTTGGCTCCAAGAAAGGTGGCTTATTCGAGAGTGAATTCGATGCCAGCCAAGAGTTTGACGAAAGTTTCGTAGCACTTGTTTGAAAATTTAGGGAGTCGCACGAAGTCCACCATTTGCGGGGCTTCGTTTTTTGTTTTAGTTACTCTGTTAAGGAAAAACAACGCATAAGCATATAAGCTTATAGATCAAGCTCGAATTAGAACTTGTACCAAACATCGTTGGAGCCTGGTCGATCTTTCTGAAGAATTGCCTTCGTGTTGCCAACTTCTATCCAACCTTTGATCCGCTTTCTCGGGTTACTCTCTGAGAACGCTTCGCCAAACGCCCAATAAGTTTTCCCATTATCATATGTTCCGATGAGAGTACTTTCAAACAAACTGTAGTCGCCTACTTCGTTCATCTTTCCAATAATGCGCCCGTTCGGAGAAGAGCGAATATTGCGGGTGCGCTCTCCTCTTGTTAGATAAAAGATTGGCTTGTCGCAGCGGTCTGAAGACACAAGAACCCTGTCCATTCTATGTTTAATTAGAGGTAGACCCCAGCAGTTGGTTCCACTTGCGTAAACGGGGGTAATAGCTCCTGTATTTACAACAATGGTGGTAGCTACTAGGACTACAGGGACTTGTTTTAACATTGGTTGGACTTCTTGATATAGTACGGACATTGTTACTGATGGATGCTTTAGGAGAAACAGCAATTTTGCTTATATCAATCAGTCCGAACGCTTTTCATCTTTGCATTCGTCATTGATCAGAACTTCGTAATCGCCTCAGAACATCCCAGCGCTCCTGATACAGAAAATTTAAATAGTGGCTGTTGCTCCAGACACTATTCCTTCAGCACCGTATCTTCTAAAATCGATCGAATTTAGTGTGAGAATATGCGAGATCGCATTAATTTTCATTGCTGCTACCAGTCGGGCATCATGTACCTGAACACCGGAAACGCTAAAAGCCACGACTAACCTGCGCCACTCTCGATACACATCAGAACTATCAGGAAGTATTGGAAAAAGCCGCTCTAGTAGCTGCAATAACCTTGAAGCCTCCGCAGGCGTTACTCCAAATCCATTCCGTGTCCCTGGACGAGTTGCAACATTCCAAAATTCAACACAATTTTGAGAAGACATCTGTAAGCTGTGTCCATCTTGACGTAGCTTACGAATTGCACCTCTGACCAGTGGATGAAGCGGATTAGTTCGATCGACAAATCTCAGCAAAATATTCGTGTCCAACAAATACAGCACGTTTAGGGATGCTCCTCATAGATGCCTGCTCGACTTACAGCTTCATCCGATAAAGTTGGGACACTTGAACCGATATACTGCTGAAACTCGTCTGCAAGTTGGTCGGCGATCGCTTCAAAGTCGTCCTCTTCCTGAAGCTGATTCAGAATTAGAGTCGCGATCGCATCTTGTTTCGCAGTCGGTAGCGCTTTCAATATCGCGATCGCTTGTTCAAGTCGTTCAGTCATGGCTAAGTAAAGGCTATTTAGTTGATTTTGACATAGTTTACGTTTGAGGAAGTTCTAAGCTCCGCCATAAGTACCAGCTTGCGATCGTGCAATACGGTTTCCAAGCTTTTCCAATCTCTAGCACCGTTTTACGATCGGGCATTTCTTCCAATCCATACACTCGACGAATTCCCGATCGAATTCCCAAATCATCCACGGGCAGAACATCCCAGCGATGCAGCCGAAAAATCAGCAACATCTGAACTGTCCAGCGTCCGATTCCTTTGATTTTTGTTAGCGTTTGAATAATCGTTTCATCGTCTAACAATTCCAATTCTTCTAGCGTTGGTAAACCTATTAATTCGTTTTGCGCTAAGTCTTTCACGTAAACGATTTTCTGACGTGAAAGACCCACTTCGCGTAGTGTTTCATCTGGTGTATTCAGAATTGCTTCTGCACTCATTCCGTTCTCATATAGCTTAAGAAAACGGTGATAGATAGCAGTTGCAGATTTAGTGGAAAGCTGTTGATAGATAATCGATCGAGCTAATGAATCCAGCAAAGTGCCCGGATGCTGAGAGCGATCGAGGGTACAATCCCCCACTTGATCAATGATTGCACCCAGTTTTGGATCAGCAGTTTTTAGAGTTTGAATCGCGATCGCATACTCATTCATGCACAACAATGGCGGATTTGATGGCTCTGGAAACGGGTTGACCCGCTTTATCCACTTTGCCATAGAACGTTTGATCCTGGAAAATCAACGCGGAAGAAGAACCCCCATCTAAATTGAGCGCTTGCGTGACTCCAAGACGCTGCATAAAGCTGATCATTGCTTGCACTGACATTCCAGAATTATTCGGGGCTTCTGATTTCTGCGCTGCCATCACCAACACGACTGAACCATCTGGTTTAATCCCGATCGCACTTCTCGAATTTCGTTGAGTCACCCCGATCGAGTCTCGCCCGGCATTCGGATCGACGAAGCCTTCCTGAGTTGCAGTAAATTCCGGTAACAGTTGAGGGCCGCCCCCGATCGCATCAATTAATTGACAACCGGATGGAACAGTAGCGGATCGAGGCGCGATCGCATATTGCACTTTATCCGCGCATTGATAGCTCCGAAATTCCGATCGCTCTAAAATCTGCGGTAAATAAGGAGCGAGATTGGGATTCGTCATTAAGCGATCGTTCTTGCTCGGATCGCTCACGACTTTGCCTTTTTGGGTCACATACGAAGTCGTTTTCTCATTCTTCGGATCAAAAAAGCCGCCGTTTAGAACTGCAATTGCCTTCTGAGATTTCGCAAATTGGTCGATCGTTTCGAGCGTTGGGGAAACCGCGATCGACACTTTAAATCGACTCTTGGGCGAAATCGTTACTGTATGAATCTCGCTGTTCGGCAAATCATATTTTTGATATTTTGGTAAATCTGAAATAGGAGCAGGAGATGCTACTGGGGACGGCGTTGATTTCGAGGAAACAGGTACGGACGGAATCAGCGAATACACAAACCACAAACCCAAACTGCCAGACGCAAACAAAGCTAAACTTGCGACCCACAATCCTCTCACGATCGATCTCCTGATGATGGCACAGCTTTACAACAACTTCATATCGCACTGAGTTACACGATCTAAACCGAAGGTCGTATGCTTCATTGCTTCTTCATTAGAGCGTGAATTTCAGTAGACGGATAGGAAATGTGAAATTCCCTAAACTGAAGTGAAATGATTGCCGTACTTATACGGAGAGAAAATTAGAATTGGCGCGATCGTGATACGGAATTTTCGAGAGTAACTCCGTGTTTCTATTGATCGTTCAATTCCAACGCTCAGAGAACCCACGTTAAGGCTACTGATTAAAATTGAAGAGAAAATTTAACAACAGGCAAAAACGCTTCAGTAGCCGTACTCTTACCGATCAAATTTCAAAAAAATGATGTTGTTTCTAGAACAAAAAGGATTTTATCCTGATTCCTCCGGAGGATTCCCGTATCAGTATTCGTAGGCAGCCAAACAGTACAGAAAATATCCTGCGCTTCTCTTTGAACCGCACGTTGATGTAGCAGAGTCCAACCCCCCTGTGAGCTTATGAAGTTGAAGTTATCACCAAATCGTGTCTCCCTTCTCGCTTTGGGTGCTTTTGCGGCAATCGTGGCTCAAGAGTTAGCCCGATCGGATGCAAGAACTCCCAGCGCAACTCCACCCACCCCAAATAATCCCAAAGCCAATCGCACTCAGCCGACTGTCGCACCCCTTCCCAGCTCGATCGCGCTGTCGCAACCTGAAAGTCTGTTCTCGGCTGCCTCGATTCCCACGGTTCCAAATCCTTCTGGAGTCACAAACCCTCCCATCATTACTCAGTCCGTGACTCCGCCCCCTCCCCCCAAGATGGCGGCAACTCCACCCAGTCTGAGCATCGTCGATATGACTCAGCTCCCGATCGATCACATCATCGAAGAAACGCTGAGACTTCCACCCCCACCTCCCATCGCAGTTGCGCCAACTCCCACCACAGCGACTCCCAAGGCGACTACACCTCAACCCACGGCAACAAAGCCCACCTCTGTCAAAGATATCCAAGGTCATCGCGCTCAAGCTAGCATTCAAGCCTTGATGCAACAGGGCATTGTGACTGGATTTAGTGACGGCACGTTTCGACCGAATGCACCCCTTACGGATGCCCAGTTCAAAGGCATCGTGAAAAAAGCAGCGGCTCGATCGAGTCCTCTGGCAACGCTGCAACGCCCGAAAGATATCGTAACTCGCGCGGATGCTGCAATGTTTATTCATCGGCAACTTCTCAGAGCGAATGCGCAAACTCCGACTCAAATCGCCTCTGCTGCCTTGCCAACCGTAGCCCCTAGCAATCCTGCACAACTAGTCAACAATCCCGCACCCAGTCGCCCTTTACCCCCGGCAACCCTGCCCAACACGGAAACGTTCACCTTCTCCAGTGCAGATGTGGATGCAGCCGATACCGACTCTTACACCTTGGGGGCAGGCGATAAAATTCGGGTCGATATTCTCAACGTGCCAGAGTACAGCAAAGAGTATCAAATCCTCGTCAATGGCACTGTGAATCTACAGCGCGTGGGGAGTTTGTTCATTACAGGAATGACCACCCGACAAGCACAAGACGCGATCGCAGCAAAATACAGACGATTACTCAGAGATCCGGTGGTAGATGTGAGCTTGATGAACGCTCGTCCTTTGAATGTCGCGATCGCGGGAGAAGTCGGTAAACCGGGAACCTATACCCTCACCTTCGCTGAAGGGGGCAAATTCCCGACCGTGACTCGGCTCATTCGGGAAGCAGGCGGCATGAACCTGTCTGCGGATGCCCGTCAAGTAATTGTGCGTCGTCCTCAGCGATCGGGCGCGGATCGAGAGATTCGCCTCAATATGTGGGAACTGTTCACGACAGGCAATATTCGCCAAGATCTAACCCTGCGAGATGGGGATTCGGTCTTCATTCCAGCGGCAACCTCGGTGAACTTGGCGGAAGTGACTCAGCGCAAAGATGCCAACTTTAGCGTTGCGGCTCAACCGGTGAACGTCGCGATCGTTGGAGAAGTGGCACGTCCCGGACCCTACACCATCAAAGATCAAATTCCAACTCTATCAAGCGCCATTCGAGAAGCAGGCGGCATTAAGCAACTTGCCAATCTCAAAGAAGTCAAAGTTCGTCGCAACACCCGCAATGGATCGCCTCAAACGATTACCGTCGATTTGTGGCAGCTCTTGAGATCCGGGGATCTCAATCAAGATCTCGTCTTGCAGCAAGGTGACACGATCGAGGTTCCGACCGCGCTTGCACTCAGTCCTGAAGAAGCAAGACAACTCGGAGATGCAAGCTTTGCGCCATCTTCCGTAAAAGTCACGGTTGTCGGAGAAGTGACGAAACCTGGACAGATCGATGTACCGATGAATACGCCACTGAACCAAGCCTTGCTACAAGCGGGCGGCTTTACTCGTCAGGCGAATCGTCGGCGGGTGGAACTGGTGCGACTCAATCCGAATGGAACGGTCACGCGGCGGGATGTCTCGATCGACTTATCGCGTGGAGTCGATGAAAAGGGAAATCCACTGCTGCAAAACGGAGATGTCCTCGTGGTCGATCGCAATGGACTCGCGAAAACGGGCGACACCTTGCAAAACGTTCTCGGCCCTGTTCTCCAAGTCTTACCCTTCCGTTTCCTGTTCGGACTGTAATTCGCTCTGTCATCGGCTCCCCCTTCTGTCACCTGTGAAGCGGCTGATTCTTGTCTTTCGGCGCTTCTTGCTCTCGACCTTTCTCTAGGTGATTTCATGGAAAACCAGATCAACTCCACCCTTTCCCCTGTCGTCAAAAATGGTAAAGTTCCGCATCCTCCAGAATATGTTTTAACGCTAGATAACAACGAACTTGAGGAAGAGTCAGGAAAGCTGCTACACACGCTGCGACGAAGAGTTGCGCTGATTGCGGGTGTCACAGCCGCCACCACCGCAGCAGCTTGGGCAATGAGCTGGAATCAACCCCTCACCTATGAAGGTGGATTTTTGCTGCTGGTAGAACCCGTCAGCATTCAGACCCAGCAAGACCGCGATCCCTTGGGACCTACGACCAAGCCGAGCGAAGACAGCATGAGTTATGAAACTCAGATTGCTGTTCTGAAAAGCTCGAAATTACTTCAACCGATCGTTGAGCAGATCAAACAGCGGTATCCGGATATCGTCAACGAAGACTTGAACTCGAAGTTGACCATCACCCGCCCAGAAGCCACCAAGATGCTGGCGGTGACATATCAGCACAGTGATCCCGATCGCGTGAAGTTTGTCCTCGATAAGTTTGCAGAAGGGTATCTGAAATACTCTCAGCAACAGCGAGAAACCAATCTGAGCTATGGGATCACGTTTGTCGATGATCAAATTAAAGCAACGCGCGACCGAGTAAATGCGATACAACGCCAACTGCAAGTCTTCCGACAGCAAAACAATTTCATCGCGCCTGAATCGTTGGCAGGTCAGGTCACCGGTCGAGTTCAGTCGATCGACCAAGAGAAGTTCCAAAACGACAAAGAAATCGCCACTGCTCAACGACAAATGGGCAGTTTGCAGGACAGTGAAGGCGCTCGTGCGGCTCTAGCTGCGGATGGCGCATATCAAGGAGTCTTGAACAAGATTCGGGAGCTAGAAGCAAAAATTGCGACTGAATCAACTCGATTCCAACCCGGCTCAGATGAACTGCGCATGTTACAGCAGCAGCGGGATAGTTTGATTCCGGTGTTGCGGCAGGAAGCACAGCGGGTGTTGGGGAATCAGATGGCGAAGATTGGCACAGATATTTCCGTCCTCCAAACACGCCGTCAACTGTTAAATCGCGCCGATGCGTTTTGGAATGGGGAAATGCAGCGCTTACCCGTGTTGGCGCGGATCTATACCGACTTGGAACGAGAACGCACCGTCGCGACTGATAGCTTAACTCGCTTGCTGGGAACGCGCGAGAATCTTCAAGTGCAAGCGGCTCAAAAGGATGTCCCGTGGCAGTTGCTCACCCCGCCTTCACGTCCGGGTCAGCCGATCGATTCGCCCCAGCGGAATATTGTTCTCGGTGCGTTGGCAGGCTTACTGTTGGGGACAGGTGTGGCAATTCTATCCGATCGCTTCGATCGACGAATTCGGCGCGTGTCCGACATCAAGAAGATTTCCAAGCTGCCAATTTTGGGCAACATTCCACACGAAATGGCAATTCCGCGTCCTAGGACGATGCCAGCCGTTCTGAAAAATCTTCAAGACCGAACCTCGACCGATTTTTCACAAGATGGCGCGTTTACAGAAGCGTTTCGATCGCTCTATACGAATCTGTCGCTGTTAAATACCAATCATCCATTGCGCTCGATCGTGGTCAGTTCTCCGACCGCTGGAGATGGCAAAACGACGGTTGCAGTGAATTTAGCGCAAGCTGCTGCTGCAATGGGACAAAGAGTTCTGTTAATCGATGCAGACTTGCGAAATCCACAGTTAGCAGAGCGATTAGAAGTGAACAACGATCGAGGCTTGACGGAACTGGTTGCCCAGAATTTGAATCCTCAAGAAGTGATTCAACGGATGGAAGCAATGGTGAGTGTGGGAGGCGGTGACGAGCCTTCGCTAGGACAAACGAATTTCTCGATTCTGACTGCTGGAAGAATGCCGCTTGATCCAACGCGATTGTTGTCGTCTCAGAAGATGCAGCGCCTGAATGACTATTTCAAAGCAATGTATGATCTAGTGATTTTCGATGCGCCTCCTGCTTTGAACTATGCCGATAGTAGTTTGCTTGCTCCTCATACCAATGGAATGTTAGTTGTCGCAGGAGTGGGTAAGACAGACCAAACCGATTTGAGGCAGATGTTAGATGCGCTACAAACTGCGCGAGTTCCAGTGTTAGGAATGGTCGCAAATCGCAATGGCGCAGATACTGCTGAAGACTAATACTGAGTCCACCTGAGGGGAGATGTGTGGCTGAAATCTGTACTCAGACTTAGAGGAAGCGCGTTCAAGATTTCTCTTGCGATGGATAGAAATCTGATCCGCATTGCCTAGAATTTGAGCTATCGAAAACGAATGCAAAGCTAATCGTTCGATCGCACAATTGGCATTCAAAGCAATACTCTAAGTTGATTAAGGAAAATCGGGATATGTCTGAACCGAATGGCGTGATGATGCAGTACTTTCATTGGTACTTGCCGAGTGATGGAACATTCTGGAATGAACTTGCAGAAAAATCCGAAGAACTCGCACAAGCTGGAATCACGTCGCTTTGGTTGCCACCTGCTTATAAAGGAGTGGGGGGCGGCTACGAGGTGGGGTACGGCGTTTATGATATGTATGACCTAGGCGAATTTGACCAGAAAGGGACAGTTCGCACCAAGTACGGTACGAAAGATGAGTACATCACTGCGATCGAAGCGGCTCAGGCAGCAGGTCTTATGGTGTATGCGGATGTCGTATTTAATCACCGCATGGGGGCAGACCAAGAAGAAGTGGTTGAAGCCACTCCATTTAGCCAAGACAATCGGGCGGAAGTGATCGGGGAATACAAGCCTGTGAAAGCTTGGACGCACTTTACCTTTCCGGGGCGGGGAGGTAAGTATTCCAAAATGGAATGGCACTGGTGGCACTTTGATGCGATCGACTATAACGAGTACGAAAAGCAGCAACAAGCCATCTATCTGCTCAAGGGCAAAGAGTTCGATGACAATGTAGACCTAGAAAAAGGTAACTTTGACTATCTGATGGGTTGCGATTTGGATATGAGCAATCCGGAGGTGCGTGAAGAACTCGATCGCTGGGGTGAATGGTACTACGATACGACGAAAGTAGATGGTTTCCGGTTTGATGCAGCGAAGCACGTTGCGGCTCCAGTGTTCCAAAACTGGTTAGAACACATGCGGAGCTATAGTCAGCGGGATTTGTTTGCGGTTGCTGAGTATTGGTCGTATGAAGTGGAAGCCTTGCACTACTTCATTGAAGCGACGCAAGGAAAAGTCGCGGTGTTTGATGCGCCGTTGCACTATAACTTCCATGCGGCAAGTCGGGCGGGAAATAGCTACGATATGCGGCAGATTTTTGATAATACGATCGTGCAACAGCAACCGACTCTCGCAGTGACAATGGTGGATAACCATGATTCTCAGCCGTTGCAGTCGTTGGAATCTCCGGTTGAATCTTGGTTCAAGCCGTTAGCTTATGCGTTGATTCTGCTTCGATGTGAAGGCTACCCTTGCATTTTCTATCCTGACTACTATGGAGCTTGCTACCGTGATTATGGTGGGGATGGAAATGAGCATGAAATCTGGCTCGATTGTCACCGCTGGCTGATTGATAAGTTCTTGTATGCGCGTCGTACCTTTGCTTATGGGGATCAGTACAACTATTTTGATCATCCAAACGTGGTGGGTTGGACGCGGTTAGGCGATGAAGAGCATCCGGGCGGCATGGCAGTCTTGCTGAGTAACGGAGAGGGCGGTAGTAAATGGATGGAAGTGGGACAATGCGATCGCACTTACATCGATATTACTGAGCATGTGAAAGAACCTGTGACAACGAACGAACACGGTTGGGGTGAATTCCGCTGCAACGGGGGTTCTGTGTCGGTTTGGGTTCCACAAGAATAAAAGAAAAAGCGCCGAATCGAGACTTTTCCCGGTTCGGCGCTTCCTGCATCAAAAAGACTAGAAACTAAATTGGGTGCGAATGTTTCCGACATAAACCGTGGGGTTGCTGTCGAAGTTATTCGGATTGAAAATCGCATAGAACGTCGGCACGATCGCAATCTTGTCTGAAATTGGGAAGAAGTACGAGGCTTCTAATTCATACTGTGTTCCACCATCACCTGCACCCGATGCGAAGAAACGACGACCGCGAGTAATATCCATCGGCATCACAAATGCGATCGTCGCTTGTGCCCCTTTCTTTCCTAAATCCGGGAAAGCTGCCCCAACTTGGAAAGATTGCGTATCCACGCGACCATTCACCGGATTCAGACGAGTATTTGCAAAGCTATAGCGACCAAACAATCCGAATCCAGGTGTGACTAACCAATCAAAATTCACCCCAAACATATTGGCATAGGCATAGCGCAGTCCTCCATCGGTGATTCCTCCACCCGGTAGCAACACTGAAGATCCGGGCGTTCCTGCGTCTAAATAGCCGTAAGGAATCGGTTCCCCGATCGCGCCTCCAACTTGCCCACCATACGCCTGAATCCGCGAATAGTTATACTGCAAACGCAGATTGAAATTATCGCTCGGTGAGAAAGTGAGTTCTGCGGACGCTGTATTCGTTCCACCGAATAAGCCAAATCTAGGATTGCTAGAGGTATTGAACCCGAATTGAGACGGGAGAAATTCTGTGTTCTCGCCTAAATAGCCCAAGGCTAAACGGAACTGGCGGCTGAGTTGAATTTCAACCACTGCTCCAGAACCTCGATCGATAGTATTCGATTGAGTACTGTTAGAAGTATCGAAGCTAGCTCCTGCTGCAAAGATATTCAAGAAGCGATTGCCATCAAAGTGTCGATACCAGTTAATCCGAGGTCCGACTGTCACTTTGATCGCATCATTCAGCGGGAAGCTATAGAACAAGTCCCGAATGACAATATCACTCCGACCGTTCACCGTTCCGCCTGTTTGGTCGGTGAAGGGCACACCGCTCGCATTGTAGAAGCCTGCTGAGGCGTACTGGTTATAAGGCGAGATCCCATTTCCAGCGGCTAACTGAGTGACAAGGTTATCTCGTCCCGTGAACGAAGTGCTGAGAGTCAGCCAGGTTAAGAAACTGAGCGTCGTTTGAGGATCAGGGGCAACTGAAGCGATCGGGGTTCCAGCGGCAGTTCTGGCTCCTGCAAATCGGGCATCTGCGGGTGAACCTGGAACCCCTTCAAATAGCACATCGCCACCTGCACTTGCATTCGTGATGTTGAAATAGGCGTTGCCGAAGAGCTTCGTAGTCGTCGAGAACTGTTGTCTCTCTAAAGTCGTTGTGCGAGCTTCGAGCGCATCAACCCGACCTCGAATCGTTGCGAGTTCTGCGGCAAATTGTTCTTGGAGTTTTTGCAGCGTGGCAAGGTCTTCTTTTTTAACTAGGTCTGCGGTTGCTGCGGCGATCAGTTCGTTAATGCGATCGAGACAAGCATTCAATCCTGCTGCGAATTCAAATCGAGTTAAAGCCCGGTTTCCCCGATAAGTCCGCGCAGCGGAGCTGATCCCTTCGGGCGCGGGATATCCCGCAATACAACCATAGCGCTCGACTAAGGATTGCAGTGCTTGAAACGCCCAGTCGGTCGGACGCACATCACTAAATTGTGAAACTGAAGTGACTTGCTCCATTCCAGGAGCAGCTTGAGTCGTTTCTAAAGTTGCGACGCTGTTGACTTGATCAAAGTTCTGCGTGGCATCTTTGACTTCGGATTTGACTTTCGGAGAAGCTAAAAATTGCAGCGTTTCCGAAACGGAAGCTTTCACTTCTAAAGTTGGGGGCTTTTCTGAAGCTTGAGCAGACTGCATCCAGAACAAAACTGCTGGAGCTGCGAACCACAGCTTCCAGTCGCGAGAAGAGTTTAACATTGTCCTCAACACCGTAGAGAATCCGGATGTATCCTATCAAACCTCTTCCTAACAATATGTAACTTATGAGACTGCGTGTAACTTATGAGACTGCATTAAGATTGCGATCGCTTGGCTCGCTCAATTTCTTTCTGCAATTCCTCAATCTGTCGTTTCAGTTCGTCTGCTTCTTCATTCTTGGGATCTACAGGGATTGATCCTTCAGAGCCGACTCTGATGTAATTTCCTTGGCGAATGTTTTGGAACTCTGTGGAAGCCGCCCATTCTTGCAAAAATCGAATTCGCTCGATCGTAAACGGGTGCGAGAGAAACACACCATTGGAAACATCGTTGTACAGTGAAAACTTGTAAAGCTGATTTAGTTGATCATTGTCAAGTTCTTGATATCGATCGCTTTGTTTAATCAGTTCATCTAAGCTCATTTCGTGAGCATATTTCAATGAACCTCCTGCTAGTCGCATCATGCCTTGCAAGGTCGGATTGAGTTCATCCATAACAAGCAATGAAGCGCGATCGGCGGATAGTTCTGCTTTTCTCAACCATTCATAGAATGCCAGCATCAAACCTGTGCTAATGAGGTTACTGAGACCGAATGTTAGATCGGCTAAACCTGCGATCGCAAAATTTGCCCACATTGCCATCTGTGTTAGTGTTGTATGTCCGCATTTGAGATGTCCTAGCTCATGAGCAATCACCGATCGAAGTTCTGTTTCTGAGAGCAAATCGAGCAATGCACTGTTTAGCACCACACAAGGTTTTTCTTGCCCCAGTGCATACGCATTCACCGAGGGAGCTTGAGACACGAACAAGGCAGGCTCAGGAGAAACATCCAAGCACTGTAAACATTCCCGAAAGATTTGATAGACACTAGAAAACTGTCGAACCCCGACTTGAATCGTGTTGCCCATCAGATAGATGTAGCGAGGACGTTCGTAGACAAATTCCACAAACTTACGAGCAACCAGATCAAAACCGGGGACGCTTCTCAAGGCTTGTTCAGCTTGTCGATCGAGCGGATGACGAAATGCTTCACTCGAAATTCCGGGATAGTTTGGCATTGTAAATCTTCTCATTCACGCAGGTTTATCAACGCTAACATACACTCATGATTTCCTGGATTACTCATGAATCTTACTCAAATTCCAACCGATACTTGGGTCGTTGCAAGTTGGCAGGACTATTTACAAGCGATCGAGCATCCAGAGTTTGAAAAGGCAAAAAGTTATTACTACGATCGCAAATTTAGGATTGAAATGACTCCACTTGGACATGATCACGCGGCGGATAATACGAGTGCAAACAACGCAGTGGCGCTATTTTGTATCGCGAAAGCCATTCCTGCAAAAGGACTGAATAACTGCACATTTCGTAAGACAGGCGTTCGAGAAGCGCAACCTGATTTAGCGTACTATCTCAATGAGAATGCGGATGTCGTTCCTTGGGGAACGAGTTTAATTGATCTCGATCGCTTTCCTGCACCAGATTTAGTGATCGAAATTGCGAATACTTCTCTGTCGGATGATCAAGGTGAAAAACGGTTGCTGTACGAAGATTTGCAAGTAAAAGAATATTGGATTTTCGATGTGAAAAACGTCCGGGTTTTAGCATTCGCGATCGAAAATCAGGGCAGTCGTCGAATCACAGAATCGCTTGTGTTGCCAAATTTGTCGATTGCTTTACTGCAACAAGCCTTGCAACGCACTCGCCAAGAAAATCAAAGTCAAGTTGGAGCTTGGTTGTTGTCTGAGTTTAATCGCCTGTAAGTTCTTCTAAACTTTTGGACATTGCTTTTGGATAGATCAGCAAGAAGAAAATCATCCAGGTTAGAACTGGAATTGCAACTAAAACCGTGATCCAGAGCGATCGTAACAATAACCAACTGCCACCAATCAAGCTTACGCCTGTTAGCAGAATTGACCAAGGCTGACACCACCACGGTTTATAGTCCCAAATGTTTGTTGACTGTTTCATATTTGCAGTAGAAGTTTAGATTAGATATCCTCGAATTTGCCCCCAAACCCCCAATTCTGCCTGCTCAAGGCTCTTGCTCCCCCAAACTTGGGGGCTGGTGGGGGGCTTTTCAGAAGTGTCCTAACTGAAATGGGTACTGCTATATTTGCAGCATTTCAGGATATTCGAGCAACATTTCATCGTAAGTTAAACTATCGCCTTCAACTTGCGGTGTCCACTGCAACTCAAACCGCATCAGATAGTCAAGATTGAGACTTGAAAGTTGATAAAGCACATCTTTCAAAGCTTCAGTGGTGCGAATTTCAGAGAATAAGGGCTTGTCATCTGCGGTTCCGATCAGCAAAGTAACCACAATGTAAGAGGCTGGCTCTTTGTCTGGATCAAGCTCAAATTCTTTTTGGACTAACTTACCGTTAGCATTCGTCAGGGTTTCGGTTGTATATTTCGTGCGTTCAGCGATCGACAATTGATTAAACGCCTTCTCAGCTTCGTCGCGCGTTTTCACAGTCTGCGAACTTGCCTGCACATGACTCCAATTTTCTGGCATTCTCAACAGTGCTAAGGTCGCCTCTTGCAATTCTGCATGAAGTCCTTCGAGGGTCTCTGTCTCTGCTTGTTGAACAATCTCAGCTAATTGCAGTTGAATTGCGCGACCTTCGGCGAGCAATCCCACCTGAACTTTCGTCACCGTAACCGTATCATTCTCAAGCTCGTTGCCTTTGTTCTTCCCACTCTTGAGTAAGTACCAGATAAAGAAGCCTGTACCACCAATCAGCATTAAGGCAACAATCAACAAGATGATGCCGCCACCGCCGTAGTACCCTCCGCCATAGCCGCCATAGAAAACTCCACCTCCGGGTGATCGAGGAGCCACTGAGCCGCCTGGATCAGATCCACTATTGCGATTCGAGCTACCCGAAGAGCGGTTAAATGAGCCGCCTCCGCTTCGCCCACCGCTGCGTTTTGCGTATGCCGCAGAATCGATCAGCATCTCACTCGATCGAAATGGCATCGGAATCTGGAGCGAGTTCAACAGGGCAGTACTCGCGAGCGTGGCACAGAGGAGAGAGAACTTTTTCATGATTCAGGCTTGATCTCATCTTGTTTATTCTGCCCGGTTTGCTCTAACCAGCATTGGTACAAGTCCGGACGACGCAGACGGGTTCGCTCAACTTGTTGTTGAGTGCGCCACTGATCGATCGCAGCATGATTGCCCGATCGTAAAACAGCAGGAACCTCTAATCCTCTAAACACAGGGGGACGGGTATATTGCGGATAATCGAGCAATCCCGCTTCAAAACTCTCGAATTTTAGGGAATCTTCTTTGCCGATCGCACCCGGCAATAGGCGAATTGTGCCATTCAGTAAAGCTAGCGCCGGAATTTCTCCACAAGTCAGAACAAAATCCCCTAGCGAGACTTCTCTGGTAACTAAACTCATCACTCGTTCGTCAATGCCTTCGTAATGTCCACAAATGATGACAATTTGATCGAAATTTGTCGAAAATTCTTTCAGCATCGATTGTTGCATCGGCTCACCTTGCGGAGTAACGAAGATGACCTCTCGTCTTGGCAACACAGGTAACGATTCGACCGCTGCAAAAATCGGTTCAGGCTTAATCAACATACCGACCCCGCCGCCATAAGGCTCATCATCCACACGACGATGCTTATCCACCGCAAAATCACGTGGATTAATCAAATGAACCTCAGCAATTTGTTTCGCCAACGCCTTCCCCAGCAGCCCAGATTTGAGGGGCGACTCAAAAAAATCAGGAAACAACGTCACAATATCAAAGCGCATATTTTTAGAATCGCATTAACAAAGAATTAATAATTTGGCATGATTGAAAGTCATAGAAAAGACGATCGCACAATTTCAAGACCTGATGTCAATCTCACACGCTTGATCCTAAACTGAATTCTCGTTCGTTGTTCGCCCCCGTTCTTTTATTCTTCATCCTTCATGCTAGAGTCAGTCTTGCAATCGTTGAAACCGCAGATGCCTCAGTCCCTCAAGACCGCCATTATGGTGATTGGCGGCGCAGAAGATAAACTTCACGGTCGGGAAATTCTCCGTGACTTCTTTTGGCGCTCAGGGGGGAGTGATGCCCGAATCGCCATCATTCCTTCTGCTTCGCGTGAACCCCTCGTGATCGGGAATCGCTACCAGACTATTTTCACGGATATGGGCGCACAAGAAGCCAAGGTGCTGAATATTCACGATCGCGCTCAAGGCGATCTCCCAGAATTACAAGACTATGTGAGTGAGTGTACTGGGGTGTTTCTGACGGGCGGCGACCAGTTGCGGCTCTGTGGCTTGCTGTCGGATACACCAGTGATGGAGATTGTGCGATCGCGTGCCCAAGCGGGTGAGATTACGCTCGCAGGAACCAGTGCGGGAGCGGCTGTGATGGGATATCACATGATTGCAGGGGGCGGAAGTGGCGAGACTCCAAATCATTCGCTTGTGGATATGACTTTGGGATTGGGGATTATTCCAGAAATTCTCGTGGATCAGCATTTTCATAATCGCAACCGGATGGCGCGGCTAATGAGCGCGATCGTGGCACATCCGACGCTGTTGGGAATTGGGATCGATGAAGATACCTGTGCGCTGTTTGAAGGCGACGGGACGCTTCAGGTGTTGGGGAAAGGCGCAGTGACGATCCTTGATCCTGGTGAAATGACTTATACCAATCAGGCAGAAATCGAAAAAACTGAGCCATTGTGTATGGGAAATTTGCGGCTGCATGTTTTAAGTGCAGGTTGTCGATTTGACTTACGGAAACGAGCGATGCTAATTCGGAATTCTCGTAAGTCGCCTTTGTGGGATCGCGGATAGCGGAATTCCTTGAGATGGGTCGATCGCGAATTCTGGTATTGTGCCGTTAGAAAACGTTTCGTTTTGTAACAAATGCCCGTTCAAATTACGACCTTTGGGGACAACAGTTCTTTACATCAACTGTTTATCATGAACAAACTCTTGCTCAAGTTGCCCCCGAAACTAGAAAGCTGGTCTTATGGCTGATTTTCCGATTTCGATTTTTCTATGATCAAAGTTCCAGCCCATACCCCTGAATTGAAACTTTATGAAGATCCTCAAAGTTCAAACGCTACGCGGTCCCAATTACTGGAGCATTCGTCGCCACAAAGTTGTTTTGATGCGCCTGGATTTGGAGAACCTGGCTGAAACTCCTTCTAATTTAATTCCTGGATTTTACGAAGGCTTAGTCGAATTGTTGCCTTCTTTGGTAGAACATTTTTGCTCTCCAGGCTGTCGGGGCGGCTTTCTAGAGCGAATGCGTGAAGGGACGATGATGGGGCATATCATCGAGCATGTGGCACTAGAGCTTCAAGAGTTGGCGGGGATGCCGGTTGGATTTGGTCGGACGCGCGAAACGGCTGAACCCGGTGTGTATCAAGTCGCGATCGAGTATGTTCAC
>JADEXW010000694.1 GCA_015206935.1 Pseudanabaenaceae cyanobacterium LEGE 13415
ACACCCAGCCCCTCAAGATGCTCGGTATGCACTGAATTTAGTGTTGCAACAGTGTCAAACCATTGAAATGCAGCAAAAAGCAGTGCAAGCATTGATTTTTAAGTGTGATTTGTTGTGGACTCAGTTAGAAGCCCTCGATCGAGGGGATACTCGTCCGGGAGTGCAACATGAACGCGAATAGTTCACCGTATCTTGCTTGTGGTGTTCGGCTCTTTTGGGATGAAGTTCGACAACAGCACTTTCTACTCTTTCCAGAAGGTGCAATCAAGCTGAATCAAACCGCTTTAGCAATCTTAGAACGCTGCGATCGACACCATACGATCAGCGAAATCATCTCAGAACTCACCGCACAATTCGATCAAATGGTTGAATCAGATGTGTATCAATTTGTCGATCGTATTTCACAGCGAGGATTGCTAAATGAATGAGATTCCCCGTCCATTTACGCTCGTTGCTGAACTGACTTATCGTTGTCCGTTGCGCTGTCCGTACTGCTCGAATCCGCTGAACTGGAGCGAGTATCAGCAAGAACTTTCTACAGAAGATTGGATGCGAGTGATTCGGCAGGCTCGACAGTTGGGCGTTTTGCAGCTTGGACTGACAGGTGGAGAACCTTTACTCAGGAATGATTTAGAAACTCTAGTCGAGACTGCGGCAGAACTAGGACTTTATACAACCTTGGTGACTGCTGGAACATTGTTCAGCCCCGAAAGAGCTACAAAGCTAAAACAATTAGGATTAGATCACGTTCAAATCAGCATTCAAGATAGCGAATCGCAGAACAACGATCGCATTGCTGGAACTCGATCGTTTGATCAAAAACTTGCTGCTGCTCGACTAGCAAAAGCGTTAGATTTTCCGCTAACTTTGAACTTTGTTTTGCATCGTCAGAACCTCGATCGAATTGAGGAAATGCTTTTACTGGCGGAGGAACTGAATGTCGATCGAGTGGAACTTGCAAACACTCAATACTACGGATGGGCATTGCACAATCGAACTGCATTGTTACCGACTCGCGAACAACTCGCTTATGCAGAGAAAGTGGTGAAAGCCGCTCAACAACGCGGCAAAATTCCGATGGGAATTCTCTACGTGATTCCAGACTATTATGCTCAGTATCCGAAGCCTTGTATGGGCGGTTGGGGCAATCGAACACTGATTGTTACGCCCACAGGTGAAGGTTTACCGTGTCAATCTGCAATGGCGATTCCAGGACTTGAATTTGGCAATGTTCGGGAGCATACGCTGGATTGGATTTGGTTTGAATCATCGGGAATGAATCAGTTTCGTGGCACAGATTGGATGCCTGAACCTTGTCAGAGTTGCGATCGTAAAACCTTGGATTGGGGTGGCTGTCGATGTCAAGCATTTCTGCTCACCCAAAACGCACAAGCAACTGATCCAGTGTGTTATCTCTCTCCGAATCATGCTCAGATTCAATCGGTGTTAGATCAACTGCCTGAGCAAATGGAGCCGTTTGTTTACCGCGATCGACAAGCTATCTATGCCGAGCCTGTCTGAGTTGTGAATTTTTCCAAAGTCCCCTAGATCTCCCAAATTTGGGAGACTTTGAACTCTGAAGTATCTTTGGAATTAGAGAAATTTTTCTATAGCTGTACCTATTTCAGTTAGGACACTTTTAGAAAGTCCCCCAGCCTCCAAGTTTGGGGGAGCAAGAGTCTTGAGCAAGCAGAATTGGGGATTTGGGGCAACTCAGAATCTGTCCTAATCTAAACTTCTACTGCCATAGCTCAAAGTCCCCCAGAATGGGGGATTTAGGGGGCACGATCGATCACGCATCCTACGACTAATTTAAGACTGCTAAGGAATCTCGGTCTTTGATCTCCTACACTAAGAAGTACCCTATTTTGCTTTGCTGCTATGGTTCAAGCCGATCCGAATCGAACAGGTTTGCCATCAAGCTTTGAGCTTCCCTGTTCAGACGAAACCCCTGTGGATAACGAAAATCAGAATCTCATTCCCAATCTACTGTTGTTTTTGCTGGAGTTTATTTGGGGCGATCGACTCGATTGGTTCTTCAGTGCTGACATGGCGATCTATCACACGACAGGCAAAAGTCCACGAGTGCCCGTAGTACCGGATGGATTTCTCAGTATCGGTGTAGAGCGCCGCAAACAGAGTCTTCAGGGAAGAGGACGACTCAGCTATGTCCTGTGGGAGGAAAATAACATTCCGCCCATTTTAACGCTGGAAGTTGTGTCCCAAACTTACGGCAATGAGTACGATGACAAGATGCTAATCTATGCCAATTTGGGAGTGCTTTATTACATCATCTACAACCCCGATTATTGGCGACGGGATCGGCATCAACCCCTTGAGGTTTATAAGCTAGTTAAGGGGGCATATCAGCTACAGATCGGGGAACCATTCTGGATGCCAGAAATTGGCTTGGGAATTGGTCGATTTCAGCAGCATTTAGATGGCGTTATCAGCCGGGAGATTTTGACTTGGTATGACAGTACGGGAAGCCGCTACTTGTCACAGGCAGAACAGGAACGACGACGAGCAGAACAGGAACGACAAGCGAGACTGGAAGCGGTATCGAGATTGCTAAGAATGGGATTGAGTGTAGAACAAGTGGCTGAAGCACTGAGTTTATCGATCGAAGAAGTACGATCAACCTCTGCTTAACCGTCATACCGTAGACTTCCTGCCTGAGTTCAGACACCAATCGTATTTACCCAAGAAATCTAATCCTTATCAAAGTCAGCATTGTCTAACTGAGCTTTGAGCAATCGATTTTCATAGCGTCGATTGCGGCGGCGACCTTTGGCGGGAGTGGCTCGTTTATGAGCGCGTTTATCTTTGACCAAATGATCAATATCT
>JADEXW010000143.1 GCA_015206935.1 Pseudanabaenaceae cyanobacterium LEGE 13415
GGACAAGACTCTTAGCCCCCAGAATTGGGGATTTGGGGGCGTTCCCGAATTTCACAACTCAAACCGGATTGCTATAGATGTCAATCTGCATCTGTTCGATCTAAAGGTTTGTAAGTAATCCAACGAGAGGGGATATTTGTACCCTCTATACTGACGGAAAGTGTAGAGACAAACAGGCTTATGGAACCTAATGCACATGAGGATTCACTCAAGCGCGTCTTTGGATTGCCCACGCTCGTCATCTACGGCGTAGGAGACATTCTGGGGGCTGGAATTTATGCGGTGGTCGGTCGGATTGCGGGACTATCTCAGCATTTAGTCTGGGCTTCGTTTATTGTGGCGATGATCGTGGCAGCATTTACAGCCCTGAGCTATGCCGAAATGGGTAGCCGATTTCCCAAAAGTGGCGGCGTGGCTTACTTTGTGCATCGAGCGTTCCGAACCGATTGGCTCTCGACGTTGGTGGGCTGGTTGATGTTTTGTACCTGCGTCATTTCGATGGCAACAATTTCTAGAGCGTTTGCAGGATATGTGATTGCAGTGGCTCCAGGGCTTCCGGAATGGTTGATTGTGCTGGCGTTGTTTGCAGGTCTGACGTTTGTGAACTTTCGCGGCATGAAAGAGTCCTCAGCCTTGAATGTGCTGTGTACCACGCTCGAAGTTTCAGGGCTGATTATTGTGATTCTAGTAACTTCGCTGTTTCTGCTGGGTGGAAATGCAGCGACGACTCCGATCGCTCCGACAACTCAGGAAGTGGGCTGGGTTGCAGTAATTCAAGGTGCGGCACTGGCGTTTTATGCGTTCATCGGATTTGAGGACATTGTGAATGTTGCGGAAGAAGTGAATCATCCAGAGCGGAATGTTCCAAGAGCGATCGTACTTTCTTTGTCGATCGCTGGAATCATCTACATTCTCGTTTCCTGGCTCTCAGTTCAAGTCCTCGATCCCACCACGCTCGCAGCTTCAAAGGCTCCATTGCTGGATGTGGTTCGTCGTGCCCAGCCTGCAATTCCACCGATTACGTTTACAATCATTGCTGCGTTTGCAGTTCTCAATACTGCGTTATTAAACTTTGTCACTGCATCGCGATTGATTTATGGAATGTCACGGGAAGGACTCTTGCCTGCTTGGTTTAGTCGCTTGCATCCAGAACGATCGACTCCCTATCGTACCTTTTTCGTGATTGTTCCGTTAGCGATCGCGCTTGCCGTTTCTGGCACAATTCAACTGTTAGCGGGAGCGACTGCAACTTTGATTTTAGTCATGTTCTGTCTCGTGAACCTTTCCTTGATAGTGGTCAAACGGCAGGCTCCTCAATCACCTGGATTCCATGTGCCAACTGTCGTTCCCATCTTGGCATTGTTGCTGAATATGGGTCTTGTTGCTTTTGCCTCGGATGAGAGCCGACAGTTAGGACTCGGATTTTTGGCAGTCGGAGCCTTATTGATTGTGCTACGGAATATCTTTATGAAAGGGACACTGACGCGATCGGAAGAATGAGCGATCGTGGTTTAATTGAATCCTTCGCAATCTTCTAGCATGGAACAGGAATGATTTGACTCTCGCCTTATGCCAAAGTGGACATTATCGACCGAATTTACCTTTAGCGCGGCGCACTGGATTCGCGATTATAACGGTCCGTGTGGTCGGATGCACGGACATACCTATACCGTGAAAATTAGCGCGATCGCATCTCAGCTTCATGCGTCCGAATATTGTCCACATCCCGTGATGGTTGCCGATTTCAGGACGTTGCGCTGGGCAAAGAAAGACGTATTCAAAGGCGGACTGGATCACTGTGTGCTGAATGAAGTGCTACCAGAAGGCTATGAAACGACCGCAGAAATGATTGCAAAGTACATCTACGACAAAACCAAGAAAGAGCTTCCACCCGATATCAAACTCAAAGTCGCGGTGTCAGAAACTCCCAATTCTTGGGCGGAGTACGAAGATGATTAAGCAACTGTTTCCAATCGTTGAAACCTTTCATTCCGTTCAAGGAGAAGGCGCTTGGACGGGAACGAGTGCCTTTTTTATCCGACTTGCTCTGTGTGATGTCGGGTGCTGGTTTTGTGATACGAAGGAATCTTGGAGCGCGAAACGTCACCCCCAAAGATCGATCGATGAATTAGTCCAAAGCGCGATCGAGGCGAATTCAGCGATCGTTGTGATCACTGGAGGCGAACCGCTGATGCACGATTTAACTGAACTCACAAAAGCTCTTCATCAAGCGAGATTGCGTCTGCATTTGGAAACATCAGGCGCACATCCGTTTAGTGGTGAATTTGATTGGGTCACGCTCTCTCCGAAGCAATCTAAACCGCCGCATGAAAGTGTCTATACTTATGCGGATGAATTGAAAGTCGTGATCTCTGAAGCGTCGGATTTTGAATGGGCAGAGCGGCAAGCTGAGAAAATTAGCGATCGAGTGATTCGTTATTTGCAGCCTGAATGGAGCCACAAGGAAAGCTTGGACTTAATTTTTGAATATGTTAAACAGCATCCAGCATGGCGAATTAGTTTGCAAACTCACAAACTATTGGGTGTTCAGTAATCGCTCTTCAGTCCCCTTCAGTGGAATTCATTTGATTAGCCCCGAAAGCAATAAAACTTTCAAACAAAAGAACCACAGATTGATACTTTCTGTGGTCTTTCATATTTATTCTTCACCTTCTGATTTAGTCCGTCGGGTGCGTCTTCTTCTAGGGCGACCCGAATCTTTTTGGCTCAGTGCTAAATAGCGCTTTAACGTCGAAGGACTTATCTCAATTCCTTGTTCAGCCAGCACTCCTGCAAGCTCTTCGTAGCCGTACCCTTTATCGAGCGAACTTCTGAGATCATCTTGTAAAAGTTCGATCGCTTGTCGAAGTGAAACCGTTGCTTCTGGTTTTTCGGGCAGATCATCTAACAGGGATGCCGCTTGATCAAGCATCGTTGTTTTTACTTTGACTGCCGCATTGGATTTTCTATTTACCATTTGCGTTCTCAAACTTGTTAAGCCATCAGTTCACTAATATTGTACGTGCTGAGTTTCTTTTTTATCCTCAAAATGGAACAAGTTCTATGAATTGTTGTAGATGAAAGTGAATTACGATTCTATGTTTTCCTTTCGCCTATCTATCTCTGTAGAACGATGACAACAAAAAGCTCCCGATGCAGTTCAGATCAGGAGCTTTTGAATTAGCAAATTTGAGAGTTATCGATAGCTGATCAAGTGCAGCACGTCGCGCAAGACGCTGAACCCAGCTAAATCCCAAAGCAGATATGCCAAGAAGCCGATCATTGCGAGACGACCATTCCAAAGTTCTGCTTGAGGATTCCAACCAAATAGGAAAGCGTTCCGGTCTTTGCCATTGTATTCAGTAGCAACGGGAGGTAGATCAGTGCTGTTTCGAGTTTGCATGGTTATGACTCCAGATATTTAGTAGCTCCAAGTGGATTTCGTAACTTGATTTCATCTTAGGCACTGTACCCGGAGTTTCCCTATCTCTATGGTGTTAAGATTCTACTCTTGCTATTGACAGAAGTTGGATCGTACTTTCCACAGATGAGATCGCTAACCGCCTTGACTGGTACGAGTCGATCGCTCTTCTTGTTGTCGGGCTTGAACGAGTCTAGCTCGTGCCGCTTCAATTTGTGCCCCTGGATTGACTGCGACCCAGCCCGTATTGCTCATCTGACGGGCTTCATAGTGTAGGTGAGGTCCGGTCGAAAGTCCGGTACTTCCTACACGCCCAATGATCGTTCCTGGCTGAATCGTTTCGCCCGGACGCACATAGATTTCAGACAGGTGGGCGTACAGCGTGTCTTGCTTACCGTTTGCTTGCTGAGTGACGATCGTTAATCCATATCCGCCCATGCGATCGGCAACTGTCACTTTTCCACCACGCGATGCGATGACAGGCGTTCCTTGTGCAGCTCCTAAATCGACCCCGGCATGAAAGCGTCGTGTGCCGGTGACCGGATGCCGCCGCCAACCGAATCCAGACGTGACTGGGACGGGTTCAGGCAAGGGATAAACGATCTGACCCTTTGCGGTGGGTTGCGGTAAATTGCGGTTGAACGCTTGTAGATTTCTCGGTGGTGTGACGAGTTGATCGATGTATTCGCCTGCGGAATCGGATGAAGCGGGAGCAGTCGAAACTGCGATCGGCGATCGACGTTGAATTGGCAAGGATTGGATTGCTCTCGGAACTTGAATCGTGATCGCTTGCTGTTGGGGAGCGGGCTTTCTTGCGATCGGACTTGCAGGAGTTGAGGGTTTTCTCGCAGTTGCACGAGCAGGCTTTGTCACAGGTTCTTTGATCGGCGTGACTCCGATCGTGCGACTTGCCGATTCCAGCGAATTGATATTGCTCAAAATTTGCTCTCGCACGTTGGCTGGAATGTTCGGACTTTGCAGCACTTTTCTGGCTTGGGCAAATCGCCGCTGAGTGGCAAGACTGTAGGCATGAGCGACTAAATCCTCTTGCTGTTGAGCTTGTTTGGCTTGTCGATCTCTCGCTACGATGTCGGCAAGACGCTGTTCTAAAAGCTGCTTTTGTTCCTGGGTTGGCGTTTGAGGGGTTGCTTGAACGGTTGGTTTCAAGACTGGAATTTCAATGCCTGCTTCAACTTTGGGTGTTTGAGGAGTGGCTTGAAGGGTTGGTTTTGGAACTGGAATTTCGATGCCTGTTTCGACTTTGGGCACTGAAGGGGTTTTTGTTTCAACTGCAACTGAGGGAGTGGGGCGTGGAGTCGATCGCGCTGTGGGTCTCACGGGAGCAGTTTGAACTTTAGAATCGCTTCCTACGATAACAGGCTGGCTCTTCGATTCTATTGATGGTGAATTTACGAGCCGGGATTCTGTAAGTTTGGGAGTCGTAGAAGGTAAATTTACGGGTCGGGATTCTGCGGATTTGGGAGTTAGAACTTGAGGAGTCGTCTTCTGTGGAACTTGGGGGAGCGAAACTTGTGAGCGAATTGGGGTTAAAGGTTGGGCAGTAAAGGTTGGGACGGGTGTGGGCGTTGCGGGAATAGAAACAGAGGTCGATTCCGGAGTGGCGATCGCAGAAGCTGGAGTTACAACCGGGGCAGGAGATTGAGTCGGGGTTGCAGATTGCTCGATCGGTTGTACCGGGACGACTGCTTGCTTCGTTTGTTGCTGGGCAAACAGTGTGGGGATGAGTTCTAACATGAAGAATTCAGCCGATGGAGGGACTTTAGCCTGTACGCATTTCCTCGGAGATTTCAGGAAAAATCAAACAATCCCAAGCCAGTGTACGGGCATCTTCATGATTTCTTCATGGAAGCCTCCGTACATCAGCGTAGTCTAAAGATTTGATTGACTGTTCCGGAGTTATTTTACGACGTGAGCTTCGATCGTCTTTGGGACAATTACGGAGGAAAACGCGATCGATTCATGCCTTAATCATGACAACGGGAGCGAGAACAATCTGCCTGAAGTTAGAGCGATCAACTGAGTCCGAAACAGTATCCTGATAGACTAAGTGCCTCCAACCGTGTCTACCGTAGCCGTTTTAGCAAAACCCTTGATCATGCTGTTGAACAATCATCGAGTTCTGGTCGTAGATGACATCGCAGATAATTTAGTTCTGCTCCAGACCATTCTGGAATCCGAGGGCTATATTGTCGAAACTGCTCTGAGCGGAAGGGCAGCACTCGATAAGCTGGAGGAAGTGGAACCGGATCTAGTGCTGCTGGATATTATGATGCCAGGATTGAATGGGTACGAGGTGACGCGCCAAGTTCGGGAGAATGAACGATTTGCGTCGGTTCCGATCGTGCTTTTGACAGCGCATGATGAGTTTTTTCAAAGACCCTATCGAGAAGTGGGCGCGAATGATTTGATTCGGAAGCCGATCGATTTTGATGAGTTGTTGGATAAGGTGGCAAATTACACGGGTTTACATTCTTCTAATGTGGCTTAGTCGAATATCAGAAGGATGATGCGCGATCGCTGCCGCTCCATCTAATTGAGCGATCGTACTCCCGCCCCAAGTTACGCCAATCGATCGCGGCGTTAATCTCGTATCCGCGATCGTATCCCCAATCACGATTACTTTCTCAGGCTCGATGCCCAATTTTTCACAGATTAAAAACAATAATTTTGGATTCGGTTTACTCATTCCAGATTGCGCTCCAACTATCGCTTGAAAGTAATCCGATAAGTGATATTCCTCAATAAAATCTCTAATATTTGGTTCGATATCACTAGAGAGAATTCCAAGTTTTAACGAACTCAAAGAATTCAATAATTCAACAATTTGAGGATAAGGCAGAGTTAGTTTTGCCTTGCGATCTAAAAGTCGATCGGCATCAGAAAAAATCGATCGTACAATTGATTTCTCCTGATTAATGAGAGACGAGATCGCATTAATATTATCCTCCCGCGTTCCCACTGCCATTAATCCAGCCGGATCATCACATCCAAATGCGGCGAGAACTTTAGATTTTGCACCAGGTACGATCGCATCAATTAACGCTGCCCGTTTTTCTGCCAAATGCCAGAGATACTGATGCGAATTTGCCAGCGTTCCATCTTTATCAAAAATTACCGCTTCGACCTTTTCAAATCGAATTCCGTTACAAATAATTGCTTTCATATCAATAAAAAAGAGGGATTGCTCCCTCTCTCAAGCTTTAATTGTGAATCGAATTATTCAGCTTCGATCGCTTCAGGAATCGCTTCGACTTCCTCAGTTGCGACCGGAGCTTCATCCACTGCAACCGGAATCTCGATCGCAGGAGCAGCACCGCCTTGAGCCTGCTGCTTCATATTCTCGCGATACTTCGCCGCCATTTCTTCAGCCTTGTCATAAACCACTTGCGGGTTCTTCACCATATCACCCGGTTCCGGTTCAAGCTGCTTCGTCGAAAGCGAAATCCGACCGCGTTCCGCATCCAAATCAATAATCATGACCTTCACTTCGTCATTCACATTGAACACACTATGCGGCGTATCGATGTGGTCATGCGAAATTTCGGAAATGTGTAACAGACCACTCACACCACCGATATCGATGAAGGCACCGTAAGGCTTGATGCCGCGAACCGTTCCGATCACGACTTCGCCCACTTCCAAACGGTTCATCTTGCGTTCAACCAGCGCACGACGATGGCTGAGTACGAGACGGTTGCGCTCTTCGTCCACTTCCAGGAACTTCAGCGGCAACTCCTCACCAACTAATTCTTCCTTAGGTTTACGAGTGCTGATATGAGAACCGGGAATGAATCCACGCAAGCCCTCAATCCGAACCAATGCACCCCCGCGATTTGTCGCAAACACGAGCGATCGCACCGTTGCATCTTCCGCCTGGAGTTGGCGAACCCGTTCCCATGCCCGCATATATTCGATACGGCGGATCGAGAGGGTCAACTGCCCATCTTCGTTCTCGTCCGCGAGGATAAAGAATTCGCGGGTTTCGTTCGATTGCAACACCTCTTCCGGGGCATCAATGCGATTGATCGACATTTCCTGAATCGGAATATATGCCGCCGTTTTCGCACCGATGTCAATCAATGCGCCTCTTGGCTCTAAGCTAAACACGGTTCCAGCGACGACATCTCCCGGACTGAAGTGATAGTCGTACTTATCTAGTAGAGCCGCGAAATCCTCGTGGGTGAAACCAACGTCCAAAGTGTTCTGATTGACCATGCTAAACGTTTCCCAGTTGTCTCCGTTAAAATTTGCCTCCTTTCGATGCAACGCACATAACTAGGATGTGCAGCCGACACCTTCGATCGCGCTCAGAATTTTTCCCAAGCGAAACCTATTTAGACGCATTAAGTATTCAGAAGCATCATCATAACCCAATTTGCGTTGAACCGGATCTGTGATTCTGAAGTTCTTAGACGCGATTTAACTGGAAAATAAGAACGGACGCTTGGGGGAGTTTTGATGATGTTCAAGAATCGCATCGCAGTGCTGGCAACGATGCACCGGAAAGAGGATGCGATCGCGCCGATTTTAGAATCGGATCTGGGCTTAAAAATTCAAGTGCCAACCGATTTCGATACCGATCGCTTTGGCACATTTACGCGAGAAATCGCTCGATCGGGTGATCAGTTGGAGGCTGCAAGAAAAAAGGCATTAGCGGCACTGGAAATCGTTGGGGGAGATTTAGCGATCGCGTCTGAAGGCAGTTTCGCGCCGCATCCTTCTTTTCCGATGTTGCCTTGCGATCGAGAAATTGTTCTCTTAATCGATACCTTGAACGATTTAGAAATCATTGGCGAATCAATTTCAACGGAAACGAATTTCAATCACCGAACTGTTTCTAATTACGATCAAGCTTATCAGTTTGCGATGAAAGTTGGATTTCCAGATCATAAATTGGTCGTGATCAAACAACACGAGATTGTGAAGGGAATTGGCGATTTTGATCAATTAAAAGAAGCTGTTTCAAGTGGAAAAGTTCGCGTCGAAACGGATATGAGAGCGATGAACAATCCGACTCGAATGAAAGTCATTGCTCAAGCCACTCGCGATTTAGTTGAGAAATTAAGATCTTGCTGTCCGAACTGCTCAACACCTGGATTTACCGTTGCGGATGTGAGACGGGGCTTACCTTGCGGCTGGTGTGGCAGTCCAACGAATCTGATTTTGGCATCGATTGATCGATGTTCAAAATGCGGCTTTGAGCAAGAGCAAGTTTCTGACCAAAAAGCTGATCCGATGTACTGCCCTTATTGCAATCCGTAGCGGCAAACTCTCCTTTGAGATAGAGAGGGTTGCAATGACAAACTTTCTTTTGAAAGATGTTTAGAAAAGCTGATCCCCATAGGATAATTCCAGATTTAATATTTTAGGAGTTATTCATTATGCCAACCGGAAACGAGCAAACGCAGGCAAATCCGCAAATTGCTGCTGAAGATAAACAGTTTGAAGCCGTCAATAGTGTTCAAACGCCTGAAGATCAAGCGAACTTATCCACCTCAAAATCTTCTGCGGACAAGCTTGCGGATCGGCGCGATGATGTGGATGAGCAGAACGAGCAACTGCCTGCCGAAGTGACTGATCAGCTTTTAGATGGCTCGGATCAAGTGTTCTTAACTGCATTTAAGAATTCTCAAAAAGATGGTTTGAGCCGTGAAGCTGCGATCAAAGTGGCGTGGAACAGCGTCAAGCAAGGATTTGAGCGGAGTGAAGATGGAAGCTGGCACCGCAAAGGACAGCCCGATGATAGAACGATCGGTTCAGGTGTCGGTGGTAGCGCAAGCTAAGTTTACCAACTAGAAGAGTAGTACTCCGGCTTCTAAATTAGTGAGGTCGGAGTTTTTGTTGTCGATCGCGAATGCTGCTATCCTCATAAATGCTTTACACGGTAGAAGAACCATGCTAGACCTGACTGGAAAAAATGCACTCGTAACGGGAATTGCGAACAATAAATCGATCGCATGGGGCATCGCTCAACAGCTACACAAAGCAGGCGCAAACATTGGTATTACGTATCTACCCGACGAGAAAGGCAAAGCAGAAAAGAAAGTCGCAGAACTGACGGAACCTTTGAATCCGAGCTTGTTTCTGCCGCTGAATGTGCAAGATGATGCTCAGATTGAGAGCGCATTTAATACAGTGCGGGACAAGTGGGGCAAGATTGACATCCTGATTCACTGTTTGGCATTTGCAAATCGAGAAGATTTGACGGGTGACTTCTCGAACACTTCACGTAAAGGGTTTGAAACGGCGCTTGATATTAGTGCCTATTCATTGATTCAATTGGCTGGAGCCGCGAAACCGTTGATGACCGAAGGTGGCAGTATTGTGACTTTGACCTATTTAGGTGGCGTGAAAGTGATTCCAAACTACAACGTGATGGGAATCGCCAAAGCAGCTTTAGAAATGAATGTGCGCTATCTGGCTTCGGAACTCGGTCAGAACAATGTTCGAGTGAATGCAATTTCAGCGGGCCCGATTCGGACGTTGGCTTCGTCTGCGGTGGGCGGCATTCTCGATATGATTCACCACGTCGAAGCGGTTGCGCCATTGCGTCGAACCGTCACGCAAATTGAAGTGGGCAATACGGCGGCGTTTTTGTGCAGCGATTTGTCGAGTGGAATTACTGGACAGGTGATTTATGTCGATGCGGGTTACGAAATTATGGGAATGACGGGGACGAAGGCAGAATAGGGTGGGTGGGAG
>JADEXW010000695.1 GCA_015206935.1 Pseudanabaenaceae cyanobacterium LEGE 13415
CTCTACCACCGTAAGCCTGTTCGAGATTTTCTTGGGTCAAGACTTGCTGACGAGTTCCACTTGCAACCAGTGATTTATTCAACAAAATCAAATCATCGAAGTGCGTAATGGATTCACCCAGATCGTGATTCACAACCAGAATCAATTTATTCTCACGAGTCAATTCTTCAAACACATTGAACATAATTGCCTGTGTTTTCTGATCAATTCCGACAAACGGCTCATCAAAGCAAAAGACTTCAGCTTGTTGTGCCAATGCGCGAGCGAGAAAGACTCGTTGCTGTTGACCACCGGAGAGGTCGGAGATAGCTCGATCGCGAAACTCAC
The DNA here is from genome assembly GCA_015206935.1 of Pseudanabaenaceae cyanobacterium LEGE 13415. GTDB lineage: Bacteria > Cyanobacteriota > Cyanobacteriia > Leptolyngbyales > Leptolyngbyaceae > Leptolyngbya. Next base: position 328 of record JADEXW010000695.1, read on the forward strand.
TCATTCCAACTCGCTCTAAAGCCTGAGTTGCTAACCGCCGACTGATCGAAGAATACCGCTGGAACCATCCCGTTTTCTTGGTGCGTCCCATCATGACCACATCCCAAACTGTTACGGGATAGCTCCAGTCAATCTGCGATCGCTGTGGAACATAAGCGACTTGATCCAATTGATCAACAAGCGGTATTCCTTGGTAAAGCACCTTTCCACTAATCGTCGGAATTAATCCCAACATGGCTTTAATCAAGGTGCTTTTCCCCGCTCCATTGGGCCCAAAGATTCCAACCAAGCGACCCGGTTTCACCGAGAAGCTCACATCGCTTAGAGCTTCAATCGATCGATATTTCACGCTCAAATTATCGACCACCAGATTCGACGCGGCTTGTTGCGCCTGGGAATGTACTGTGAATCGGGGATTTGAACCTGCGTTGTCAAAAAAGGAAGCCGATTGCATAACGATTTCTCCGCTCAAAAATGAAAGAAAAATGAAAGCTTGTGTTACTAAGTTACCGCAAAAAATGAAAGAAATATGAAAGCTAAGAAAATTTTGCTGTAGATGATCCTGAGTTTAGGGAAAGCGATCGAGAGCGCAATCAGCTTTCAGGAAGACGATCGCATTCGCCCATCGACACATCTATGGCAGTTTTGGATTTGTCGTGAGTGGCAGGGTTGCTCGTGCCCCCTAAATCCCCCAAATTTGGGGGACTTTGAAGAATGAATATGCTCTGGAATTGAATGATTTTTTCCTACTCAAAGTCCCCCAGAGTGGGGGATTTAGGGGGCATTAAGAGATGACACAACTCAAATGCGATCGCTATATGATGGAATCTGCATTTATTCCGGAAGTTCAGCTTTGAATCAGTTTTCTTTTCAATGTCAGGCACACTGCAAACACACTCACGCCCGCGCTGGAGTTTTCCACACCCCGCATGGCATCGTTGAAACGCCCCGATTTATGCCCGTGGGAACGTTGGCAAATGTAAAAACGATGACTCCCGCCCAACTTGAGGCGACCGGGGCACAAATGGTACTATCGAATACTTATCATTTACACTTGCAGCCTGGGGAAGACATTGTAGAAAAGGCTGGCGGAGTTCATCGCTTTATGAATTGGTCGAAACCGATGCTGACCGATTCAGGCGGATTCCAAGTCTTCAGTTTGAGCGAAATGCGATCGATCACCGATGAAGGTGTGACATTTCGATCGCCGCGTGATGGTCAAATGATCAAAATCACACCAGAGAAGTCGATCGAGATTCAAAACGCACTAGGTGCAGATGTGATCATGGCGTTCGATGAATGTCCGCCGCCTGGAGTGGGACGAGGTGCGACTGAGAAAGCAACTAGCCGAACGTACGAATGGTTGAAACGCTGTATTGAAGCGCATAAAAGACCGGATCAAGCCTTGTTTGGAATTGTTCAAGGTGGAGAATTTTTAGATCTCAGAGCCGAAGCGGTTCGACAGTTAGCAGATCTTGATTTACCGGGATATGCGATCGGGGGAGTTAGCGTGGGAGAAGCTCCCGAAATTATCGATCGAGTGGTTCAAGCGACTACGCCTTTATTGCCTGAAAACAAGCCCCGTTACCTGATGGGAGTGGGAACCTATCGAGAAATGGCACGAGCGATCGCGGCTGGAATGGATTTATTCGACTGTGTGATTCCAACTCGATTGGCAAGACATGGAGCGGCTTTAGTGCAGGGAGAACGGTGGAATTTGAAGAATGCAAGATTTCGGGAAGACTTTACTCCGATCGATGAAACTTGCCCTTGTTATACCTGCCAGAATTTTAGTCGGGCTTATGTGAGTCATTTACTGCGATCGCAAGAACTTCTCGCGTATACATTAATCTCAATTCACAACATCACCGAACTGATTCGATTCACCCAACGGATTCGAGCCGCGATTTCTAATGGCACTTTTCATACTGAATTTGCACAATGGCTGAAACCTGTCGCGGAATAAACTACGCTGCACTAGAAACACATCAAACCGACGCACGACCATTCCTATTCGGTCTCATCCCACTGCGTCGGAGTTTCATTGTCTAGCAATCCTTGATCTCCGTGTTCTGCGATCGCTGCCTTAATTGCCTCTTCCCATTCCGCCCGTGGGTATGTTGTAGGTCGAATAATCAATTGATTGTGCTGCACTTCAATCTCAATCTGAATTTCCGACTTTCACAATTTGCGTCCTAATGGTTGTACTCATACGGCTTTTAGAAATGTAATTACATTGTATTTATTGATGGAGAACTGGATCAACTAGAGTCGATCGTCGAATCATGTTAAAATCCGTATCAATTATGAATCCTGTGTTGGAGAGGTCATCGAGTCATGGAAGCAGCAATGCTACTCGCAAAATTGCCCGAAGCTTACGCTATTTTTGATCCGTTAGTTGATATTCTGCCTGTGATTCCTGTGTTCTTTCTGTTGCTGGCGTTTGTTTGGCAAGCAGCAGTCGGTTTCAAATAAATCACTGGAACAAAACAATAAAAAAAGAGGGGGCAATTT
>JADEXW010000696.1 GCA_015206935.1 Pseudanabaenaceae cyanobacterium LEGE 13415
GTCGAAGAAGCAGAACGAGCGATGTTAGAAACTCAGCAACGTTTCCAGCAGGAGAACTCAAACATTGCTCAAACCCTTTCCGAACTACAAAAACAGCAAAACACCTACGAAAAGATTTTGCAGCAAGCAGATCTCTCAATTCTCGAAAGTAAGCGTCAACTTGCAGAACTCAAAACCCAAATTGCGGCAACTCAAACGGAAATTCTCCAAACCCATAATCAAATCAAATCGCTTGACTATCAATGGAAACAACGATCGATTAAAATCCCGATCGATGGCACAATTTTCCAACTCCCCGTACAAAACGCTGGAACCGTTGTCCAACCGGGTCAAATGGTCGCCCAACTTGCTCCCAAAGGTGCGCCACTCGTTCTAAGGACTCAAATGGAAAGTAGCCAAAGTGGTTTCTTGCGAGCAGGGCTTCCTGTAAAAGTCAAGTTCGATGCTTATCCTTTCCAAGATTACGGGATTGTTCAAGGTCAGGTTCGATGGGTTTCTCCCGATTCAAAACCGAATCCTACTGGCACTCAAGTTTTTGATGTCGAAATCGAACTAGAACAGCCCTACATCCAAGTTGGGACACGGCAAATTCAACTCACTCCCGGACAAACTGCAACCGCTGAAGTGATCATTCGTCAACGTCGAGTCAGCGATTTTCTCCTCGATCCATTCAAGAAGTTGCAACAAGGTGGAGTTAACCTTTAGGAACAATAAAACTAGCAATGACAGGGAGATGATCAGAACCACCATCCGATCCAACAAAGGCTTCGATCGGCTGTAAATCTCCCGTGTGCCAAACATAGTCCAATCGTTGAACTGCAAATGGAACAATGTTGCTGACTAATGTATGCCCGATTCCTTGTCCTCGTTCTTGAAAACTATCTTTCAATACTTTCCGCAACTCGTAATAAGTTTCAGAACTATCCGTCATATTGCAATCACACAGCATGATTGTTGGCAATGATCGTTCTGGAATAAATTTCTTCAAAAACTCAGTCTCTGCGGCTCTTCGAGTATATCGATCGATAGTTTCAGCCACCAATCGATCGAGCGGAATATTATTCGGCGTAAGATGCGTAGCTAAAACACTAATGCTTCGATCTTTGTATCGAACAATCCCTTGTAATCCTCGCCCGATCGGTGGATCAGACAGCGGTTTAATAGACTCGATCGGTAAACGACTGAACAATGCAACCGTATGAAATCGATCGACTGGGTGGATCGCATGATAGGGATAAATTGGCGAAATTGCTTTTAGTAGATTCGGGAGTTCCTTCGGCTGTAGCTCTTGTACACCCACTATATCCGCATCCATTGAGCGAATCATCTGAGTAATTTTAGGATAGTTCTGATTGCTCCAGAGCAGATTAAAGGTCATTACTTTCAGCACCTCTGTCCGTCGTGCAGTAGCTGGAAAGTTCAACCGGGGCGGAAATAGTGCAATAAACAGCACACAGCTTAAACTAAGGGCAATACTCAGTCGCTTTTCTCGGCTCCAAACTGCAAGCGGCAGCAGAACGAAGAGCGGTAAAAACAGATAAGGCGCGAACGTATTGAGCAGTGCTAGCCACCAAAAGCGATCGAAAAACAGAGATCGCAATCCAAACCAAAGCAAAAGACTTCCAAGATAGCTCCAGCCTAAAACACCAATCAGAGACGAAAGAAAAGCGAACATGATTGTTCCTCATATGAGAACGCGATCGTAGATCCCATCTCTCACATCGGTCTAGAACATCTCCTTCCCTCTTTATCGATTTCTCAAGTTACGCTCTAAATTGATAAAGTTCTTACCTTTAAGGAAACTGATGTATTTTTTACATCTTCCAAAACTCTATTCACCTTATCTCAAAGGTTCGATTCTCAGAATGTCTGACCTGTTCCCTGTGTTCCCGAATGATGTCGTCCAGCAAGTCAAACTCTCCCTTAAACTTCCAGAAGTCATTGATGCGATCGTAACTCGCCAGCTTGTTAATACAGTTTCCACTCGTTCCGGTATCCAAGTAAACTCTACTGAATTGCAACAAGCCGCCGATGCTTTCCGCCTAAAACACAATCTTTCAAGTGCTGAAGCGACTCTAGCTTGGCTTGAGAGGTATCGATTAACGATCGACGATTTTGAAGCGCTCATCTATGCCGAAACGCTCCAAGCAAAACTCTCTCATCATTTATTCGATCGCCAAGTCGAATCTCATTTTCGCGAGAATGCCGCCCACTACACACAAGCCATTCTTTATAAAGTGACGCTACCGAATCTCAGAATCGCTGAGGAAATGTATCAAGCGATCGCCGCGAACGAGACTGTTTTTCATGAAGTTGTGCAACAATTTGCGTCGGATGAGAATCGCAGGCGAAACGGCTATTGGGGAACTTTTATGCGATCGCGTCTCCCTCAAGATCTTGCTTCTCGCATTTTTTCAACCGATCCCCCGACCGTACTCAGCCCAATTTCACCCGTTCTCATTTTCGTCGAAGCCTTTATTCAGCCTGAGTTGACCGAATCTCTACAGACTCAAATCGTCCAAGATTTATTCTCCCAATGGACACAAGAAAACATCGATCGAGCCGAAATTCGCTTAGAACTCTAGCCCTGCGTCTTTAGATGGAGAATTCTGAAAAATTTGTTAACACTCTTTACAAATCGAAATCATATCTGTAATATGTAAAGTGTGGTTAACACCACATACATCATCCTTCAAATCGTAATTATCCAACCATGACAACGACCTTACAGAGACGCGAAAGCGCCAACCTGTGGGCGCAGTTCTGCAACTGGGTCACCTCAACCGACAACCGCCTGTATGTGGGCTGGTTCGGCGTGTTGATGATCCCCACCTTGCTT
>JADEXW010000697.1 GCA_015206935.1 Pseudanabaenaceae cyanobacterium LEGE 13415
ATATTGTGATTGATAACTTTCTCGATGAGGAACTCGCTGAACAGGTCGAGCGCGAGTTTCCTAGACTCGACGAAATGCCCCGTCACTCGCCAGACTATCAGTTACTTGATGGTTGGCACTCGAATCCTCACGATGCGGTGATTACGAGCCGTCCGGGTCTGAAGCGGTTGTTCAAACATCTCGAATCGGCTGAGTTCAGAGAGCAGCTACGCGAAGTGTTTGGAATCGAGCAACCATTGTACTGTGATCCTGAGTATCAAGGTGCAGGATTGCTGGCAGCGAAAAAAGGTGGTGTTCACAAAATTCACCGCGATCGTAATCGCCACTTGACGACGCATTTCTATCGTCGTTTAACCTTATTGGTTTACTTCAATGTGGGCTGGAAACCAGGCTACGGTGGAGAAATTAGCCTGTGGGATAAAAAGATTCAAAACAGTGTTGATCTTCCGCCTTTGTTTAATCGCTGTGTTGTGTTTGAGAACATTCGCTATGCTTATCACAGTGTTTCAGATGTGAACATGCCGGAAGGAATGATTCGCAAAGCAGTCAACTTCTACTATTACACTGAGCGTCCTGCTCCTTCTGAGCGTCACACCCACATTTACAATACTGAGTTTTTTGCTTCACCTGGAGAACGATGGAAGTTCTGGAGCTATGTTGCGACCACTCGGTTCCCAGTGCTGTTAATTGATACGACCATTAACCGCAATGAGATCGTTTCTAGGTTTTTGCAAAACACTGGATTGAGAGCGCTTTGGCTGCGATCGCTTGCTGCGGTTCTCAAAGTCACGTCCCCTAGAAAGTACAACAAGCTGTTGAAATCCGATCGCTGGAACCTATTCCAGAAAGCGAATCCAAAGTTGATCCAGTATTGGAAAGATTACAACCGAGTGTGAGTTAGCAACCCTCGATCGACAAATCCCAAATTCTCTCAAGATTCATCGATCGAGGGTTACTAGACCCAGAAGAGCAACCATTCTAATCAATCCGGAGGCAAAACCATGAAACTGTCAAGAAGACAAACATTGCAGCTTGGTTTCGGTGCCTTTCTGGGTGCGGGTTGCACTCAGATGAGTCAACTCTCTAATTCAGCGTTTGGAATGCCGTCCAAAGACTTTCCGATTAAAGGCTCTCTCAGCTTAAAACAACGAGCAGCCGCGAAAGGAATCATCTTTGGTGCGGCGGCAAACCAGCGAGATGTCGTGAGAGACACTGAGTACGCTCAAGTGTTGGCTAAAGATTGTGGCATATTAGTGCCCGAAAATGACTTAAAATGGGCAGACCTGCGCCCTTCACCCGATCAATTCGATTTTCAGCGCGGCGATTGGATGGCGCAGTTTACCAAACAGCATGGATTGTTACTGCGGGGACATACCTTAGCTTGGCATCAATCGAATCCGGAGTGGTTAAAGGACATTACGCGCCAGCAAGCAGAGCAAGTGTTAGTGAAGCACATTCATACGGTGGTCAAACACTATGCAGGACGAATGCACTCTTGGGATGTAGTGAATGAAGCGATCGATGGCGCATGGAGCGATCGAGCCGATAAACTACAACCGACTCAGTGGGTAAAACTATTAGATAAAAATTATATTGAGATTGCGTTCAGAGCAGCAGCGGCGGCTGATCCCAATGCGATATTGGTTTATAACGATACGTCCGTTGATTACGATGTGCCTGAAGACAATCGAACCAGAGCCGCGATTCTGAAGTTGCTGGAATCGTTAAAATCTCGGAATGTTCCCATTCATGCGTTGGGAATCCAGGGGCATTTAGATGCCGCAGAAAAGCGATTCAATGAGAAGAAGTTTAGAGATTTTCTCAGCGAAGTTGCAGGCATGGGACTCAAGATTTTGATCACCGAATTAGATGTGAGCGATCGATCTCTTCCCGCTGATATTCACGTTCGCGATCGCGCGGTTGCGGATGCGATCGAACAATATCTATCAGTGGCACTCGATGAACGAGCCGTGAGCGCGGTCATCACTTGGGGGATTAGCGATCGTTACACTTGGCTTTCAAGGTATCCGCGTCCGGACAAGCTTCCTGTACGAACATTGCCCTATTCGGATACGATGCAGCGTAAATTGGCGTGGAATGCGATCGCTCGATCGTTTGATGCTGCCCCCAAGCGGTGATTAGACTGGAACAAGGCTTGGAGCAGTTTCGACTTCAGTTAAAGGTTCAACAGGTACGATCGCGGGTTGAATTGCAGGTGCAAAATGCTCATCAATCAACATTGAGACATCTTTCGGATTGAGTTTGGTGTAGCGATTTTTTCCAGGCATAAAGACTACAGGAACTTTGCCGCACGCTTTCATGCAGCCTGTTCCTTTAATTTGAACCTGATCGTCGAGTCCTCGATCGCTGAGTGCCGTCTCGATCGCTTTACAAACTGCTTTACCGCCGCGCTTCATGCAGCTTGATTTTTGGCACACCAGAATGGATTCTTTGCCAGGTTTTTGCGATTTGGTTGGTTTGGGAGTAATTGCAGCTTCGATCGAGGCTTGGAATGAAGTGGGTTGAATCCAATAAGCTTTGAATTTCAGCGTATTTGTTTTGCGATTGAGTCGCTGCCAGCCACCGACTTGAATTTGTTCTCCGGGAAGCAAGGTCTGTCGTAGAGATGCCCTTGCCAGTTTCGTCATCTTGATTGAAAATTCGCCTTCTGAAGTTGCAAGTAAAAGTCGCTTGATTTTGTAGCCATCTTTGAAGACGTAACCGAGAAACTTACCGGAAAAGCGAAATTCGCCCGATTGGTGGTCCTGAGTCATGGTTTGATGTGAAACGACAACCAGATTATTGCTAATAATACTCAATAACCTATGACATTTAAC
>JADEXW010000698.1 GCA_015206935.1 Pseudanabaenaceae cyanobacterium LEGE 13415
AAAGCGCCTCGCTTCCTCGAAGAACAATGGTTCTTTGTTCCGATCGGTCTCATTCTGGCAGCATTGTTGCTGTACGGAGTAGCTCAATTGTTCCTTAAGCGCGTTGCAGGCTAGATCATGAATCAATCTCCGAGTAAAGGTCAACGCTTACTATCGGTGTTGGCGGATCTTATTCCAAATTTCTTCGATCGTGTTTTGAACTGGAGCGACAGAACGCAGCTATTTTTCATCATTACGGTGTTGCTGTTCTTTTCTGTGCCGCTGATCATTACGCCTTTAGCTATCTGGCAGCAAGGGATTGTTGCGGTTATGCTGCTCACACTCGGTTGGGTGGTTTCAGTCGTGGAACGCAAACATGCGACTGGGCGCACGAGTGAGTACTTGCATCTATTCATGATCTGGCTCAGTTTGATGACCACATTTCGGTATTTGTTTTACCGGGTGAACTATACGCTGAACTTGAACAGTGGATGGCTCGATGCAACCGCAAGTATTTTGCTATTCCTAGCTGAGTTGTACGCGATCATGACGCTGGTGCTGTCTTTCTTTCAGACGCTTAAACTGAAAGAGCGGCAACCCATTAGTATGGACAACATTCCGCAGTCCGACTGGTTTAGTGTCGATATCTACATTCCGACCTATAGCGAAGATATCGACATTGTGCGGAAAACCGCGATCGCTGCAATGGCGATCGACTATCCAGCGGACAAAAAGAAGGTATACATTCTCGATGATGGTTCCTCTGAAGCGTTACGAGAACGCCGCGAACAACTCCAGCAAATGTGTGATCAACTGGGTTGTATCTTGCTCACCCGTGACAACAACGATCATGCTAAAGCAGGCAACATTAATGCAGCGTTGACTCGTACCACAGGTGATTTGATTCTAATTCTGGATGCGGATCACATTCCACTACGAAGCTTTTTAATGGAAACTGTCGGTTTCTTCTTAAAGCCGAAAGTCTCTCTTGTTCAAACACCGCACTGGTTCTACAATCCTGATCCCTTTGAGCGGAACTTAGTCACCGCAGGCAAAGTTCCAGTCGGCAATGAACTGTTCTACAAAGTGTTGCAAAAAGGAAACGACTTTTGGAATGCAGCTTTCTTTTGTGGATCAGCCGCAGTTGTTCGTCGATCGCATCTCTTAGAGATTGGTGGGATTGCAACTGAGACTGTAACCGAAGATTGTCACACCTCTCTACGCCTGCATTCGAGCGGCTATGAGACGGTTTACTATGACAAAATCATGGTTGCTGGACTGGCTCCAGAGAAGTTTTCAGCTTATGTGGGTCAACAAACTCGCTGGGCGCGTGGAATGGCTCAAATTCTGCGGCGCGAAAATCCATTGTTCAATCCGGGGTTAAATCTGACAATTCCTCAGCGAATTTGTTACTTCAGTGCGACCTCTCATTTCTTCTTCGGATTTCCAAGATTGATGTATGCACTGGCTCCGGTGTTGTTCTTAGTGTTTGGATTGAACCCGGTTCGAGGATTGGGACTTGAAACCTTAGCGTATGCACTGCCTCACTTTTTGTTAGCTGCCTTCGCGAACTACATTGCTTACAAGCATGTTCGGTTCTCGTTCTGGAATGAAGTGTATGAGTTTGCAATGTCATTCCATACAGGAATCGTGACTTTGATCGCTCTGATCAGTCCGAAACATGGAAAGTTCAACGTCACACACAAAGGATTAATTGTCGATCGACGAACGTTTGATTGGCGATCGACCTTAGCACTGTTGATCATTGGTGTGTTTGTTGCAGCCTCGATTATTGCAGTTCCATTCTGGCTCGTCTACAGTCCCGAAAAAGCAGAAGCAGTGCTGGTGAACTTATTCTGGAGTGTGTTTAACTTTACATTGATCAGTGCAGCAATTTTAGTCGGATTTGAACAACCCCAGCGACGAATGGATCATCGACTTGCAAGAAATCTGAGAGCAACTATCCACCATTTTGGGAGAGCCATTCAAGGAGTTACTTTAGATATTAGTGATTCTGGCGCTCGAATTGTTTTGGAGGAAGATGCAAGTCTGGGTGATGAGATTGAGCTTGATTTAGTCGGCGATTCGGATGCGCGAGTTTCTATGCGTTGTCGGGTAATTCGAGTGGTACAAGATCGCGATCGACCCGTTGCATTAGTGGAGTTTCTCGATCTGTCTCGCGCTCAGAAAGATGCTCTCAGCTTAGTGATCTATTCGGATGTCAACGAATGGTATGCACAGCGGCGAGAGTCGATCGATGATTTGTTCCGATCATTTGCGTTTATTGCCGGAAGTTTTGGTCGATCGTTGCGTCCTTCTCGATCGCCTTTGACGGCGAGCCGTTCTTGAGCGTATAGCAATACTTACTTCAGTTAGGACACCTCTAAGAAGCCCCCAAACCCCCAATTCTGGGGGCTTAAGACTCTTGTTCCCCCAAACTTGGGGGCTAGGGGGCACGATCAATCCTGCAATTCACAACCAATTTAGAATTGCTAGAGGCATAAGCCACCAACAACGAAGCCTCAAACCTTCAAATACGTAATCGCAATCTGACCCGATAAACAAACATCAACATCAGAACCCCGATCGCGTTTTCTCGCCGCATAATTCCCGCAATAATAAAGTTCGTCGCCTTCAATCCGAAACTCGCTGGGTAGGGGTTGCGTACAAGGCTCACAAAAAATTATCTCCGGATCAGGCGCATCCGGTTCAACATACGGAAGATTCACATTCCAGTAATATCCCGACTCATACGGTCGATCGATTAATTCTTTCAATACATTTGCAGCTAATCTTGTCGATCGCTCCCAATCGATCGGAATTCGACCTTTCTTATACTGTGAGATTGCAAATC
>JADEXW010000699.1 GCA_015206935.1 Pseudanabaenaceae cyanobacterium LEGE 13415
CCCTTTGCCTGCACTCCCCGATAGTGCCGCTCGAATAATCGGTCTAAATCTTCGGACGGAATTCCATATCCGGTATCACTGATCCAAATACCGATGTGATCGCGCTTCTGAATCGCTCTAATATGCACTTCTCCGCCAGATGGCGTATATTTGAGTGCGTTATCGATAAGATTACTTAAAACTTCTCTTAACGCGCCAGAATTGGCAGAAACAGGCGGAAGAAAATTTGGAATATCCGTCCGGATCGAAAGCTCTTTTTCTTGCGCGATCGCTGCCGCTGTTTCTATCAGTGGCAAAAGAATTTCATTGATCGAACAAGGTACTAATTCCAAATTGGAAGTGGTCAGAACACCTGCGGGTAAAAGTGGAATCGGGCGACCCACTAAAGAAGCGTCTTCTGCCAACACATCGACAGAATCAAGGTCGATCGCTTCATCAAACTGTTGCAAGAGTTCCTGTAATCGATCGCTTTCTCGCAAAATACTGCCAGCAATTTCCCGATTCGGATCGCCAACCTGTAATTTCTTCACTAACAATTTTCCGAACGTTCGGAGCGCCGTTAACGGACTTTTCAACTGGTGCAATAAGTTATCTAAAACGTCATGCTGTTGCGATTGTCTCGATCGATGTTGCTGTTGAGACTGATCAAGCCACTGAGCGCGTTGATCCATGACACATGCCAACGACAAGGTGTTTGCAATTCGTTCCACCTGCGATCGCTCCCAACTCGTCCAAGGTCGATCTTCACGCTCCGTCACCAACAGCCCAAATACCAATTCTTCGTGAATCAGTGGCAGAACAAGTTGCCTCGGTTGAGTCATTCTGTTTTCGGGGATTGAGTCGATTTCGGGCAGGGATGCGACCGCAGCAGGGAGAGCGAGACGATTGGATCGCTCTAATGCGACAGACGTATCCGGATAAGCAGCGATCGGCATCAAACGGGCTTGAGAACTCTCAACTAATTCTTCCGTTAGATAGATTACGCTGAGTGATGCCCCCATCGCTTGAGTCAATAACGCAATTTGCGATCGACACAACTCAATGAATTCGGAACTTGTAGGCATCAGCATCTGTTTTCTGGCAGATTTTGTAAAAAAAGGTGTTGACGATAAGTAATTTTTCTTATTAATTTAATAGATAGCTCTGATCCCCAACGCTTTCGCACTAGTTTTTCTTAATCTTTGTGAGTGTAAACACTCGCGCTCTGGATTACATAGCAAGAATCTAGAAAAATAAAATTAAGAAATTGTATAGATGCGTTAAGAGAAGTTGAAGTCTGGAGCTGAAGCTGATATATTTTCGACGGGTTTTGTAACGAACATTACAACTTTCGGCAGATTGGAACCTAAGGAGGTAAAGGGTTTGGCAAGGAGACGTAAACGGAAAAGTCGGAGACGGCAGGAAGGAAGACGGATCTTAGAGAGCGTCCCTCAGTTTAGCATTGAGTGTGGCGAAGATAAGCCCGTCACTGCCGCTCGCAAGTTCATCCACGCTGAAGGCATTGTGCCGCCCGCGCTGTTACTGGTTAAGAGAAACGAGCATACCACGGATCGTTACTTCTGGGCTGAAAAAGGACTGTTCGGCGCTCAATACGTCGAAGAAAACCACTTCTTGTTCCCCAGTCTGAGAACCTCTGAGGATGAAGCCGATGTTGCTGTTCCATCCCGGAGCCGCTAGATCTCGCTTCGACGAAGACTCATCTTATCAGTCGCTTGTGCTGAATGCGAGTGCAACTGTAACCGAGTTTGGTTACGGGTTCAATTGAGTCAAGCGATGTTGCCCCAGCATTTCTCTCACTTAAAAGCTCCCCTCAACGCATCGAAGGGAGCTTTTATGTTTTTGTGAACCTTTTAGGTTGAAATGATTTGGGAAAAACAATGTGATGAATACAATGTGATGAATATTGCGTTTACCCAATGGCGTAGAGACGCGCACACGAAGTGCAGCGAAGCTCCTAATCGCGTCTCTACCCGAATTTAATGGCGGGGCGACAAACCTGAAAAACGATCGACAATCCTGCCCCTACTCCGCCTTCAATTCCAATATCCGCTGCAACTCCGCCAACTCATCCCGATGCGCCTTCACTGTAATCACACTTTGAGAATTGGCATCCGGACTCGCCTCCACCTTCAGCGAAACCTGCTCAACCCGCCCCGCGCCTTTCCAGTAAAAGACTCCTGCCAATGGAGACAGGAGCAATAATCCAAACCAAAAATTTGACCAGTCGGGCAGCACCATCGAGAGGACGAGTACAAAGCACAGCACACCGATCGAGGCAAGAAACGACAGAAACACCGCCAGAAAAACGCTTGGACGAACATCGCCCTCAAACGTGACCTGGTTAAGATTCGCGTCGATCGCAGCCACTCGATACGATCGCTGCCCGAAATAAGAGCGTAACTGAGACAGCAAAGAATCTTCGGACTGGTCAGACAGCAAGCGCACCTCCTGGGTTCGATCTTTGATTGAGGCGCGAATGAAGAAAAACAGCCCAATCATTAATAGAACGGTAAGGAGAAACGTTGAGGCAATTACAGGCTGAGTCATGGCGCAACAAAGAACAAACTCTTAATTACACCACTTTAAACAACAACGCGATCGTTATTTACTTCTCAGCACCGCTGACCTGGGGAATGCCCGAATTTTCCTTGGCAGTTTCGCGTTTTACCGCATAGTCGTGCCATAGGCGAGCGAGATCCTGCGCTTGCGGCATTGCTTCAGACTTGATCTGATACATCCGACGGGGACGACCGCGACCTTCTACTTTCTTCCAGTAGCCTGTGACCATTTCTTCATCTTCAAGAAACTTCAGGGCACTGTAAAGAACAGTAT
>JADEXW010000700.1 GCA_015206935.1 Pseudanabaenaceae cyanobacterium LEGE 13415
GGTAGAATTCTATCCCACTCTAATTTAAGTGGATTTTGACGATAACAAGGGAAAAACCCGAATAATGCACGAACGAATTCAAGCTGATTTAATTCGATGTTTTGATACTCAGGAAGTAATCGGAAATAATCATCAAAAAGTGATTCTAAAGAAAAGCGATCGCGATCTGCATCTAAATAAGTAAACAGATAAGTTGTTCTTCCATCTCGTGCGGGAAATGCCTCCCAAAAATATTGACATTGTTTCTGGATCGGCGTAAACGAAGCAATTAAATCGCCTGTGTCATTCTGAGTAAATCCTTTTGCACAAGTTCCAACAACTAAGCAAACTCCATCCGGTTTCTTTCCCTGTCTTGCCTGTCGAACAATAGGCGAAAAATGTCCCATTGCATCAAGCATTAAACGGGTATTAATTGATTCATTAATACAAACACCATTCGGATGAATACTTACTTTCTCAAATGGCATGTTTTCAATCAAGTTACCGCCATTTTCGAGAAAGAATTGTTTTAGTGTTTCTAATAGATAAACAGGATCAACGCCAATATTTAGAACGTCTCTAACAAAGATTTCAGAATCTTCAGAAAAACTAACTCGAACCGGATTGAATTGAGTTGCGATCGCGTTCTTCAATTCTTCTTCACTCAGCAATCCCAATTCAAGAAACGTTGTCAATTCCTGGCGTGAAATATTCCATTCCTGCTCTCGCCCTTTCAGAATTCCGCGTTCGATCAGCGTCACCCGCCAGCCTTTTTGAACGAGTGCAGCCCCAATCAAAATCCCTAAAGTTCCACCACAAATCACCACATCGTAATCAACCGAATCCAAATTATGATCGCAAACTTTGACCACATTCGGAACCGAAAGCGTCTCTTCCCGCAACGCCTTCCACAAGACATCCACTCGACGCAATCCTTCCAGCGGACTTCCCGGAATTTTAGCTAGAACTTCTTCAGTGATTGACATTCACCCATCATAATTTATTGACCGAACGCCACGATCGCATTTTGCCCCCCAAATCCGAAACTAAAGCACAAAACATTTTCGAGCTTTGTAGACTGGGCGGATTGTGCGATCGCAATTCCAAATTTGCGATTTCTCATTCCCACATTCGGCGGCACAATTTGATGTTTCAACGCCATCAAACAAAACGCCGCGCCCAATGCTCCTGATCCTCCCAAAGTATGTCCCGTTGCCCCTTTCGTCGAACTCACCCAAACCGAATCCGAGAAACAGTGTTGAATTAGATTCGCTTCATTTCGATCGTTCAACTGTGTCGCTGTTCCATGTGCGTGAATGTAATCAATGTCCTCGACTCTCAAACGACTCCGCTCAAGACACTGATTCACAGCCGCGATCGCTGCTCGACTTTCCGGTTCCGGTGCGCTCACATGATAGCCGTCTGCCGTCAATCCAAATCCCAAAACTCGCCCGTAAATTTCTGCCTTTCTCCGTCGCGCCAATTCTTCTGATTCGAGAACAAAAACTGCGCCACCTTCCCCTAAAACTAAACCTTGTCGATCGCCATCAAACGGAAATGCTCCATCTTTCGCCAGCGCTCCCATCCGTTCAAATCCAATTAGTGTTAAGGGTGTAATCGGAGCTTCGATCGCGCCACAAATCACCCGCTCACATTGCCCACTCCAAATCAATTCCGCTCCACGTGCGATCGCCCAAAGTCCCGTTGCACAAGCTGCCATCGGAGCTAAAACAATTCCCTGAGACTGAATCAATCGAGCCGTCTCGATCGCGCTTCCATTCGGCAAAGTTCTCAACCAATTCGACAATTCACCTTGTCCCGTCGTGAATTGTTCCCACTGTGCCTGATTTCCCCGACTCGATCCCACGACAACACCGCAATCAATTAGCGGAAATTTCAGTCCTGCATCATTCACCGCATCTAAAACAACTTGCCGAGTTAAGCTCAAAATTTCTGCTGGATACTTACCAATTAATGCGATCGGTCTTGGTTTCAACGACGAAAAAGGTTGATAGAACTGAATGCCGGAGCATCCTTCTATCAACCTTTCCCAAGTTGGCATCAGAGTTCCCAACGCTGAAACCAATCCAATACCAGTAACAGCAACGTTCATTTATGGCGAAGTTGTTGGACTCGGAGACGGACTTGCGGTGGAACTCGTCACCCCACCTGTTTTGAGATTTTCAATTCCTTTCGTCACAGTTGCGGACTCAATTCGATCGCCCGCTTGAATCTTATCGACCGTTTCCATTCCCTGCGTTACATAGCCAAACACCGCATAGTCTCCATCAAGGAACTGCAAATCTGCTAAAGCAATATAGAACTGAGAAGAAGCAGAATCAAGGTTCGCTGATCGTGCCATCGCCACCGCCCCACGAGTATGTTTCAGTTTCGGCGGCACAGTAATTCCAGCATCACTCAATTTCTGGTTATACAATGGCTCTTTCGCATTTCGTGGCGTAATTTCAAGCGGAATATTGCGCGGTTGCTTCGTAGCGGGATCAATAAATCCGCCTGTTCCTAAACGATCGATCGGTACATTCGGATCTTTACTTTGAGGATCGCCCCCCTGCACCACAAACGGTTGCGGCTCTCTCACCACACGGTGAAATACTAAGCCGTCATACACTTTCCGATTCACCAGATCGACAAAATTTCCTGCGGTAATCGGCGCATTCGTGCCATCAATTTCCATCGTGATCGGCGACCCTTTAACCGTCATTACCACAGTCGCTTTACCTTGCAATCTCGGCAATCCACCCGCTTGAGGAGAAGGAGACGCGGGAATCGTTGCCGTCGGAGCCGGACTACTTGGAGTAGGCGATCCAGTCGGTGCAGCCGATGTTCCCTGC
>JADEXW010000144.1 GCA_015206935.1 Pseudanabaenaceae cyanobacterium LEGE 13415
AATATGTACTATATAAGAATATTAGACATTGCTTGGCTTTGAGCCAGTTTTCGTGGCTCGGTTTTTGAATGGAGAGAATCACGATCAAGATTTTTTGGCGGAGTGCGATCGGACAACTTGCAGTAAACTAGAGAACGTTTGTTCGTCTTCTCAACGATGACTTCCTCTCCACCCGCTAACTACGATGCGTCCTGGAAAGAAGCGCTCGAACGCTACTTTGAGCTGTTTCTTGCTTTCTTCTTTCCACAAATTCACACAGAAGTCGATTGGCAGCGCGGCTGTGAATTTTTGGACTCAGAGTTTCAGCAAGTGGTGCGAGATGCTGAGGTGGGCAAGCGCTTTGTCGATAAGCTAGTCAAGGTGTGGCGGCGTGATGGGGACGAAGTGTACGTCTTAATTCATGCGGAGATTCAGAGTCAGTATGATGCTGGATTTAGTAAACGTATGTATGTTTACAGCTATAGGATTTTTGACCGATACAATCGAGAAGTTGTCAGTCTAGCAATTCTGGGAGATAGCGATCCCAAGTGGCGACCTAGCTCCTATCATACTGATCGTTGGGGCTGCCGAGTGGGAATTGAGTTTCCGATTGTTAAACTGCTGGACTATGCGGCTCAAACCCAAATGTTAGAACAAAGTTTAAATCCATTTGCGCGGCTGGTTTATGCTCATTTACAAACTCAAGCGACAACGGGAGATGCCAGAGCGCGGCTGACAAGAAAGCTGCAACTGATTCTCGGAATGCAGGGGTTGGGCTATAGTGAAGACACGATTCTGGAGCTGTTTCGTTTCATCGATTTGATGATGACGTTGCCCCCAGAGCTTGACCGAGCGTTTGATGCTGAAATTCGCCGTTTTGGAGCTGAAAATGTCATGCCTTACCTAACGACAGTTGAACGATTTGCTCAGATTCGTGCGATTGCGTCAGTTCTGGATGCACGATTTGGAGAAGTTTCACCTGCGGTCATTGAGCGATTAGAGCGAGTCTATGACAGCGAACCATTAGATCGGCTATTGCGTGGAGCAAGTACACTCAATGCAATGACAGAATTTGAAGCTTTGTTAGAAGAAATCCAATGATGCTTGTAAGTTGAGTTCAATCTTGTGAATTAATTCATCAGCCCTGAAAGATTTTAATCTCGCTATTAAATCGAGAGGACTAAAAATGCAACTGACTCAAGCGGAATTGAGTGGACATTTGCCAGAAACGATCGCTGCCAATCTGCTTGCGGCTCTGCCTGAATCTGTCCAAAACTGTATTGAGCGCGAGGCACAAGCAACTGGATTTCCCAGTTGGTTCATTCTGGAAACTGCCATTTCTAGCTATCTCGATCCAGATGCAACCAGTTTCAAGGACTTTGACCCGACGATGAATCAGCCTTGTAGAGATTGATCGGAAGACGATTTATGGCGAGATCGATTAACCGCAAATGTCTAGCTTGTGCCGCGCTCTCGGCAGATGAGGCGCAACAGTTGCATGGAGCAGAAGGTGATGGCTGTTGGGATGCCGAACGCTGTAAGAAACGACGATCGCATTATCGCCACAGAAGCGATCGCAATGCCAAACGAGTGGTGCAACGACGGGTGCAAGATTCGACGGATGACCTGATTCGCTTCTCGATCGACGTACCTGCGATCGCAACTGTGGTGTTAATTATCTACAGCGAACAACCAGAGCGATTCCGAGATGACACGCCGATTCATGCGATCTCATCTGAGCTATGGGTAGGAACACAAAAGCAAGCCGAGATTGAACCGATCGTTTGTTTAGGAATGCGGGGCGATAAGGTGACGGCGCTATTTCCACAAATTCTCGAAGCGTTCACGCAACAGTTTGTCAAGACCCACAATGAGGTCAGACCGTTCTACAAGTTTGCGGCAAAAATCCATCGTCATATTCGCGACTGCCCTATCGCTTCTCCGTTTCAGTCTGATGCACAACTGTAGGAAGAGAAGATGCAATCTGAGTCGATCGATCTCTGGCAGGAACTTGAAGAAGCAACCGAAGCTCCTCGGTCAGTGAATTTCGAGTTATTGTGGTCGATGTTGGAGAAGGCGATCGAGCCATTACCCCAAGCGCAACAGTTAGCGATCGCGGGTCATGCGATCGAGCAGATGGCAGAAATTATCCGATTGCGATCCACAATACTAATTTCAGACTGGGAGGCTGCACATTCTGAAGTCGGGTTAGAAGCTCCGACGATTGAGATGGCACTGGTGGATGCGTGGGTGCGGCAATCGATGGCAGTAAACCTCGATGCGTTCGTGGAGCAGCCTCGATCGACGCGACGAAGATCGATCAAAGTAAAGTTAGCACCGACGGATTCAATTGCAGGAGAAGTCGAGCCTGCTGCGATCGTTCAGATGCTCGATGAGATGGAACACGAACAGAGTGCAGCAGACATGGTACGGGCGTTAGCGGGTGAAGAGGACGTTGCCGCGTGGTCAGCAATCATTCACCAATGGTTGCAGAATCAAGAGATTGGACATTCGATTCCATTGCAAGAGCTTTGGCAGCACCTTAAGATGCCGTGGGTCGAAGTCTGGCTAGGACTATTGCTCGGTGGATTCCAATTGCAGCAATCTGGACAGTTTTATGAATCTGAGGTGTGGATTACTGCATCTGAACGGAACTCAACGGCTGACCCATAGTCATTGTGCTGCATCTCGGTCTTACGCTGCGTCGTACATCGCGAACGATGTGAGCGTTTATTTTGCAAGCTGAAGTATTCTTTGCCAACCTCAACAGGAATTGCAACTGAGCATCACCGTAATTTTTCGAGGGGTAGTGTTACGCAATTCTACGAGCCTGCCAAGATTAGCACAATCGCTGTGTTGTCATGGTTTCGCTCTTTAGTAATGATAGACGAGTTTGCGCTTCATCTTCATCATTGCTTCATAAAACTGATGCGGCACGGTTGCTCAATTTCCGTATGGAAATCTCGGAACTTCCGTAGGTTCTCCCTCTGCCTTTAGAAGTACCGTTGGGTAACCTTAAGGAAAGCTAAAGTCTAGTGGTTCAATCGCTTTACTCTAGCTTGATCTTTCTATTACACAATACTGTTCACACCTGTCGCAGAATTCTTATGTCTTCTACCTTTCAGCCTCAAGAGCAAACCTTTGTGCTGGTTCCCAGCAGTGACCAACCGCTGAACCCAGCGATCGTCAACGAAGAATTTTGCCGCTACAGTGGTGTGACTCCAATGGACTGGGAACTCGCCCGCGAGCCGATCTACACACCGCAACTC
The DNA here is from genome assembly GCA_015206935.1 of Pseudanabaenaceae cyanobacterium LEGE 13415. Taxonomy (GTDB): domain Bacteria; phylum Cyanobacteriota; class Cyanobacteriia; order Leptolyngbyales; family Leptolyngbyaceae; genus Leptolyngbya. The sequence goes on from JADEXW010000144.1 coordinate 3,249, forward strand.
GTGCAACTGAGCTATCAAAACGGCGTCACGATCACCGCACAGCCGAATCGGATTCTGTTTACCGAAGTGATCGCCAACAAAGCAGCTTCAGATTATCGTGCCGCACAACTCGCGCGTCAATTTGTGCAAGCGCTCCCGAACTTGAAGATCGAAGCATTCGGATTTAATCCGTTGGGTCACGCTCAAATCGACGACACCGAAGAAGCGACCCGAAATTATCTGACCCAAACATTGCTGGCTCCGGGTGTATGGCAGAATGTCGGTAACACACCGATGCGGAGTCGTCTCAGCTTGACGTACACGCTGGAGCAGGGTCAATTGAATCTGACAATCAGCGAAGCGAATCTGCGGGGTGAAAATGATAGCTTTACACCAGTGATCGTTTTCTCTGGCAACTTCAGCTACAGCGTCGAAGGTGAGAGCGCTGAAGCTTGTCGTGCTTCGATGTTGCAGCAGTTAGAGCGATCGTCCGCAGACCTCGACTTTTTCATCGGCTTAATCAACGAAAAGTTTCTAGCAACTGTGACCGCAGCCCCTGCATTGCTGCCTGTGTTTGCTTAACTCAAATTTCTCGCGAACAGTAAGTTGTGCGGTTTGTGCGATCGCAAAACTTTCACTGCTGCGACTTCATTATCCTTTCTCCGTTCGGTCAGACTTCGTTCTCGCACCCAACACTGATGTGCTGATAAAGATTAGGCGCAGTGTTATGCAATGAGCGATCGCGACTTTGAGTTGGACTGCGCTGATTTTGATTGAAATCGGCACTTTTCTTTGTACACATTTACCATTGCGTCGTGTTATGAGTTCGTCGGATCAAATTTTGGGACAAAACAGCCAAGACGTATTTGCCAAACCGTTTCTGCAAGACGCATCCTTGCTCGATGGTGTAGCAAATTTGGGGATTCAGCCGACACCTAACGGCTTGGCAGCCCCAACTCCGACCCTCACACCGATTACGCCTACTCCTGCGGATGTCATCATCGGGAGAAGTGTCACGCCCGATTGGTTTTTACCACCGCTTGCTAACAATACAGCCGCAACTGTTCCGGTTAGCAGTAGCAGTCAGATCGATCCGTTAACCGGAAATCGTTCCACCCCATCTTTAGCGACGACCCCAACCCCGGCTCCGTTGCCCACCTTCTCGATCGTCGCAGAAGGTAGAGTGACAACGAATGGAAATAGTGACTTTGATGGGATTGCGAATGATTTAACCGATGATGTCTTCATCTACGCAGGCAGCGGTTTCAATCTCAACGGCAACACTGAACTCGCGACGCAACGTAATGCAAATGGCAGTGCGATCGTCGATAGTCAGGGCAGATCTGTCTTGCGTCCTTATGCGGTCAGTGTAGGTCCCAATGCGGGAAGTAGTAGCGTCAATGGTTCAAATCGATATGCTGGACTGATTCCACCGTCTGTTGCACCACGTCAAACAGTCGCTGTTCCCGTTTATGCGGATCTGCGTCAGCAAAAACTCGATCGTCGTATTCCCACGGGCACGACAACCGTAACCTTTGATGCCAGACAGCATTCGCTCAAGAACGCACAGGATTGGAACCGTCTCTTTCCGATTAGTGGCACTGCGACTCAGCCGCGTGTGGTGCGAGTCGTAAATGGTAGCTTGAACATTCCGAACAATGTCACCTTCAGCAACATGGTGATTGTTGTCGAGAATGGCAACATTATGATCGGGAACAATCAATCGCTCGATAATGTGGTTCTCGTTGCGAATGCAGGCACGATCGATTTAAGCAATGTGCAAGCTAAAAATCTCGCTGCCTTTGTGTCAGGCGGTATTAATACTGCTGGAGGCGCACGCTTCGATGGCACGACACTGCTAGCAAACAGTAGCGGTGATATTACTTTTAATGGGGCAACCAAAACCTTTGATGCGACCCAGAATCTAAGAGTTATTAGCCAAGGCAATATTCTCTACAACGGTGCTACGAATACTCGTGGTAACTTTATTGCAGCTCAGAACTTTACGTTCAATGGCACCTCTTCGCTCTACGGTTCGATTCAAGTCAAAGGAGATATTACCTTTAATGGTCGTTCCAGCGTAGTGGCGATCGACCAAATTGCTCCGACTATCACGGCGCGGTTAGAGCGCGATACTGCACCAAGTAGTACAACAAATACAGATCGCCTCACTTTTGATGCCACGATCGTCGGTCAAGTTTCCGATAACATTTCTGTCGCGCAGTTTAGAGCTGGACTCGACGCGATGACCCCAGCGAACTTTGTCAACATTCTGCCGCAGCGTCAAACCGATGGATCATTTCGATTAACGCGATCGCAGTTAGAACAAATCAACGGCGGCACTCTGATTGATGGAGTACATAGTTTAAAGCTGCAAGCGATCGACCAAGCCGGAAATGCGTCCGCCATCTTTGAACTGACGTTTACGCTTGACACCAAAGCGCCGACGATTTCGAGTCCGGATTTAATTGCTGCGAGTGATAGTGGACGCAGTAACACGGACAATCTGACGAGTACGAGTCGTCCGACATTGGAAGGGATCGCAGAAGCAGGCGCGATCGTGCGGCTCTACCAAAATAATCAACTGATCGGGCAAGCAATCGCAACAGAAACGGGAGCCTGGGCGTTTCAAGTTGCACCTCTAAATGATGGGCAATACAGCTTTACAACAACCGCTGAGGATGCTGCTGGCAATGTGAGCTTACCTTCGGCTGCATTGCTTGTGACGATCGATACGAAAGTCGATGCACCGATCAATCTCGATCTGATTCCGCCGAGTGATAGCGGACAGAGCAATCAGGACGACATTACCAATCAAACCTCGCCGATGATTGCAGGACAAGCGGAAGCAGGCACGATCGTCAAACTGTATCGTGAAACCGTTCTGATTGGTGAAACGACAACCAATGCAAATGGACGCTGGCAAGTGGCGACGACTGCGTTGAGCAATGGGACGCATCGGTTAACCGCAACTGCAACCGATGCGGCGGGGAATGTGAGTGCAGCATCGAGTCCATTAACGATCGTCATTGATGCGGTACTTCCAACTTTAAGCTTAACGACTTCTACGACAACGCCGATTACTCAAGTCTCGAAGCTAACCGGAAGTCTCGATGGAACCGGAAGTGCGATCGCGTCGGCGACGTATTTCTTTAACGGTGGAGTTGAACGAGCAATTGTTCTCGATGCAACGGGACGATTTGATCAAGCTTTTGATCTGACGGGAATTGCAAACGGTAATCGCATTCTCACGATCGTTACCACAGATGTTGCAGGCAATATTAGAACAACACAACTGAATGTCATTGTTGCGGTTGATCAAGAAGCACCTGTAATTACAGGCAATCTAGTTCGCGACACTGCACCCGATAATCAAACGAATCAAGATGTGATTACGTTTGATCCGACGATTTCTGGAACCGTTCGAGATGCCAATACGATCGTTGAGTTTCAAGCTCGGTTTAGCAATACTGCACCCTGGGTCAATATTTTGGCGCAGCGTCAAGCGGATGGCAGTTTTACGCTGACCCGGAGCCAGTTGGATTTGATTAATGGTGCTGCGGTTCCCGATGGCACTTACACGCTGCAACTTCAGGCGAAAGATGAGTTTGGTAATGTCAGTCTGTTTGCGTTGGGCTTCACGCTCGATACGATCGTCGAAGCTCCAGTCAATCTGCAACTGACCGCCAGCAGCGATACAGGAACGAGTGGCAGCGATCGGATTACGCAGATTGCAACGCCAACCATTACAGGTTTTGCAGAACCGAAAGCACGAGTGCAATTGTTTGAAGGCACCACCTTGATTGGACAAGCGATCGCAACGGATCAGGGAACGTGGCGAATTACAACGAGTGCGCTTGCGAATGGCGTTCATACTCTAAGTGCGATCGCCACAGATATCGCAGGCAATGTCAGTGTTCCATCGCAGGAATTTGCTGTAACGGTGGATGCGGTTCTTCCCACCCTGACCTTGAATCAAGCGATCGATGTTGCCCCGTTGACCAATGGTGCAAGATTGAGCGGCATCATCAATGGCACAGGTTCTGCGATCGCACAAATTCTGTATCGTTGGACGAATGGGCAACCGATCTCGATCAATGCTGATGCAGCGGGAGCCTTTGATCAGGAATTAGAGTTTGCAGGCATCGGCAATGGAGCGCACACGCTAACGATCGTAGCGCTCGATATCGCAGGCAATATCAGCACTCAAACATTCAACGTCACCGTTGCCCTGGATACCGATGCACCGCTAGGAACGGCAATCTTGCTGAATGATACGGCAATCGGTGGAACGACAAATGCCGATTGCATTACAAGTGATCCGACAATTACCGGAACGCTGCTCGATGCGAGTCAAATCGTGGCATTCCGAGCGAGTATGAATGATGCAAATCCGACCGTCAATGTTTTGGCAGCCGTGGATGCAGGAGGACGCTTTACGCTCGATCGTACTCGGTTAGAACAAATCCTGGGGGGTACTCTCTCTGATGGGGCACACACCGTTTATCTCCAAGCTGTAGACCAATACAACAATGTCTCTCAGATCTTCGAGGTCAGTTTTGTTCTCGATACTTCACTCGCATTATTGGTGACGCTTGATCCGGCGTTTGATTCGGCTCCGGTTGGAGACGGTCAAACCATTTCTTCTGTGGTGAGTTTGTCAGGTCAGGCAGAAGTGGGTGCGATCGTTAAACTCGTGCAAACGGGAGCGACTGCGATTGCGGATGTAAATGGACGTTTTGTATTTGAGAACGTGGCGCTGGCATTGGGAGACAATGCCTTTACGTTCGAGGCTGAAGATATTGCAGGTAATCGAGCGACGACACCATTGACCATCAAGCGCTTAGGTTCAAATCAAGCGCCAACCGACATTTTGCTGAGTCGAGATACGATTCCTGAAAACAGCGCGGCTGGCGTTTTAGTGGGAACCCTCAGCACGATCGACCCAGATGCAGGTGATCAGCATCAATACACTCTGGTAGATAACGCGAATGGACGGTTCCAACTCATTGGCAACGAACTGCGTGTTGCACCCGGAGCCATTCTCGATTACGAAGCGGCAACGAGCTATACCATTAAGGTTCGCACGACTGACAATGGTAAGCCGAACCTGTTCTTTGACAAGGTGCTAACCGTTCGACTGAGCGACATCAATGAGCGTCCTGTCTTTACTAGCAGTCCGATTATTAATGCAGAAGCAGGGAAGCCTTACACCTACACGATTACGACAGTTGATCCTGAAAATGGCGATCGTGTGATTACAGCGAAAAATCTTCCTAGTTGGTTGACGTTAATGGATAACGGCAACGGTACAGCAACATTGACGGGAACCCCTTCCGGCAATCAGACCGGACTCTATGCGATTAATTTAACGGTGACTGATGCAGGGGGGTTGACTTCAACCCAAACTTACTTGCTTGGGGTTGATGTGGTGCTGCGGGAAGGGACAAACTTCCGCACCTCACAATCGGTCTCCTTCACCGTGGATCGTTCGACGCTGCTCAAATTTACGATCGACCCCAGTTTTGATACAACGAAAGACTTCATCAATGATGCCTTTGAAGTCGCATTAGTCGATGCAAAAGGTCGCTCGCTCGTGCCCGCGATGGCAGTTGATCGCGATGTCTTCTTCAACTGGACAGAAGGCGAAGCGGTTGCACTGGGTTCTGGTGCAACCTATGACAGTGTAACGAAGACGGTCACCCTGAATCTAACAGGCATTCCGAAGAATACAGAGGCAACACTCGTCTTCCGATTGGTCAATAATGACCAAGATACAGCGACTGAGGTACGGATTCGCAATCTTCAATTAATCGATGCGCCGACAAATACCTTACCTCCTGTGATCGGTTACGGTGGGGCAACGAATCCGACCTCACCTGTATTGCCGAACTTTAATGTGATGGAAGATGTGTCGTCGAGCATGACGATCCAGTACGACCAAACTTCCTTTGATCCAGCGAAGAAGCTACTGTATACGACTGTAGCCATTAAGAATAACGGAACCTATAGCGTTGACGTTCCCCTACTTGTGGCAGTCTCACGCCTGAGCGATCCATCAGTGTTGGTAAGAAATCCAGACGGCTATACACCAGAAGGACTGCCTTACTATGATTTCAGTCATCTGGTGGCAGATGGCAAGTTTGATCCATCGGAGATGACGGGCGAGCGCGACTTAGTTTTTTACAATCCGAAAAATGTACAGTTCACTTATGAACTTGTCGTTTTGGCGCAACTGAATCGCGACCCGATTATTCAATCCCAGCCAGTTCTAGAGGTAATCGGTGGTCAGTCTTATCGTTATGCAGTTCGAGCAACTGATCCGAACAATGACAGATTGGTGTACTCGCTGTTGTCAGCTCCAGTGGGAATGACGATCGATGCAAACACAGGTGCGATTAACTGGGTCACGAAAACAGGAACGCTTCAGCAGGGAGGTGACGTTGGCAATCATACTGTGATTGTTCAAGTTAGCGATCGTCGAGGTGGCATTGCTCAACAGCGTTATACCTTGTCCGTCACCGATGTTCTACCAAATCGTCCGCCAACTTTCACAACACTGCCAGAAGTAGACGCTTATATTAATAAGCCTTATGAGTATGATGCAGATGCGATCGACATCGACCAAGATAATCCCCTAACTTATGAATTGGTAAATGGTCCTGAAGGAATGACCGTTGATCCGAACACAGGTGTGGTACGATGGATGCCTCCTGCTGTAACGGTTCTGGGCGATACCGTAATCGGGCGAATCAACGTCCCCGGTGAAAATGACGAATTTACCTTTAGTGGAACAGTTGGGCAGCGGGTCTATTTTGATCCACTTCAATTCTCAGGCGGTTCGTGGCAATGGCGAGTCAGCCTAATTAGTCCTTCGGGTCAAAGAGTTATTGAT
>JADEXW010000145.1 GCA_015206935.1 Pseudanabaenaceae cyanobacterium LEGE 13415
ACTGCGGTTTGTTGAACTGAATTTTCGGATTGTTGTTGTAATTGGATCGTTTGTTGCGATCGCGCTTCTTGAATCCGAATTTGCCCTTGTTCGATTTTTTCTTGTAGAAGTTGATATCGAGTTTCGAGATCTTGCGATCGCTGTTCAATGGCTCTAAGAGCAAGTTCTTTTTCGTTGAGAGCGGATTCTAGCGATCGTAATTCTGATTGAATTTGCTGCCATTCGCTATGACCTTGAGCCTGTTCAAGTTCAGCCAAATTCGCTCTCAATCGCTCTAATTGCGCTTCTTGAGTTGGAATTTCAGCATCAAGAATTTGTAATCGAGATTGAGCCGCAGAAAGTTCTTGCTGGTTTTTCTCTAATCCGCCTGTGAGTTGAATTTGCTCGGTTTCAAGCCGTTCAAGGTCTTTTTTGACTTGTTCCAGTTTGAGTTCTAATTCTCGATGCTGTTGACGAGTTTCAGTTAGCGCTTTTGTGCGATCGGTTTGAGCGATCGTGGCTTTTGCGATCGCGCCTTCACAGTGTCCAAGAATCTGATCAATCTCTTGCAATCGACGACGCAATGCCGCGAGTTCCGGAGATTCTGCCGCGTGACCTGTTCCAAATCTGAGCGACGATCGATTGCCGCTACTTCCCCCAGTCATTGCTCCACTCGCTTCCAGCAATTCTCCATCCAAAGTAACGATACGATATTGCCCTAAATGTTTTCGAGCATCACTCAGCGTTTCAAATACAACAGTCGTACCGAACACATACGCGAAAACATCGTAATAGCGTTCTTCAAATTCGATCAAATTAATCGCGTAACCGATACATCCTGGCATCGATCGCATGGTTGCCCGATTTGGAATGTGCGGCGGATTGAGTTTATTTAATGGTAAGAATGTGGCACGCCCAGCGCGTCTTTGTTTCAGAATGTCGATCGCTGCTGCTGCGATCGCGTCATCTTCGACCACAATATTCGCCAATCTCGCTCCCGCTGCGGTTTCTAGAGCAAGCTGATAGCGCGAATCCACTTGTCCTAACTCTGCAACTAATCCACAAACTCCGGTCAATCCCATCTTAAGAATGACTTGTGAAGCGTGTGTTCCTTGTGCTTCTTGTACCGCTTGCGTTTGTGCTTCTAATTTGTCTAGTTTGCGTTGCTTGTCTCGTTGTTCTTCGATTAATCGAGTTTCTGTTTGGCGTTGAATTTGTAACTCTTGGTCAACTTCTGCTAGCGATACCGCGAGTGATTGCACTTGTCGAGTTGCAGCATTTAATCGATCGCTTAAATCCCCATCTTCGATCTGTTTCTCATTCAATTGAGCCGTTGTTGCTCTGAGCGATTCCGTTTGCTCTTGAACTTTCTGATCAAGTTGATTCGTTTTTTCCCGTAATGCAGCCTGTTCCGTCCGCTGTGGCTCTAAAGCTTTCACCAGCGTATCAATGTGATGGTGTAACTGAGATTGTTCCTGCACCCACGCATCCGCATTCGCAGCGGTCGCATTGGCTTCATCCCGTTTACGATCGAGCAATTCCTTTACTCGATCGCGTTCTTGAGTGGCGCGAATTAGCTCTTGAGTCTCGATCGAGTGTTTCTCTTGAGTCAGAGCCGCGATCGTTTGCTGATTTTCCTGAAGTTCTCGCTGATATTTGCCTAGATTTTGGATCAGTTCTTCGCTGGCTTTCTGTAAATCTTCCTGTTGGCGTTCAAGTTGGCGCAGTTCAGCCCCTCGTGTCGCTACAGTCGATTGAAGCGCAAGCATTTCTTCTTCGCCCATCGATCGAACATGAACATTCAGCCGTTCTAGTTCAGCCGTGACCGTCTCGATCTGAATGTCGATCGCTGCAATTCGCTCAGTTAAATCAGCAATTTCCTTTTCGCTCGATTGAATCTGCTCTTGGATTTTCCGAACACCTTGAGCCGCTTGCTCATAGCGAATCACAATTTCCCATTGTTCTTTCGCTTGAACTTCAGAGCGCAATTTTTTGTATTTCTCGGCTTTGATCCGATCTTGCGCTAGTCGATCGCGTTGTTCGATTAATTCCCGTTCAACAATATGGAATTTATCTTCTTGGTCTTTAACCGCATCGAGCTTATCTTTGGCTTGATTAATTTTACGATCGAACGATGCGACTCCTGCCAATTCATCAATAATCTCACGTCGTTCCCGCCCATTCATCGAAATGATTCGAGTAACGTCCCCCTGAAGTACCACGTTATATCCTTCAGGGTAAATTCTCATGCGTTCTAACTGTTCATGCAATTCAGTCAGCGTACAAGGCTCACCATTGATGTAATAGTTTGACGTATATGTTCCTTGCTGCGTTACTCGTAGCTTTCGTGTTACAGACCATTCAACGTTGTTTGAACCGTTTCCATTTCCGTTAAATTCATAAACGGTATCTGGTGCAGATTGATTACCATTTTCGCTCGCCGGTTCGTTGAGAGAAATATCCGCATTCTCCTCGTTCGGATTCATCAACGCCTGATACAAATCTATTTCGTCCGAAAGATCGAACACTGTCGTTACGGCAGCTTCAACCGTCGATCGACCTTTTGTTGCCTGTGTATGATTCACCAAATCGGGCAACCGTTCCGCTCGCATTCCTTTCGAGCCTGCCAAACCCAGACAAAACAGCAAAGCATCGAGCAAATTCGATTTTCCTGATCCATTTGGTCCTGAAATCACAGTAAACCCAGGCAGCAACGGGATCGGCGTTGTGCCGCCAAAAGATTTGAAGTTAGTCAGTTCAACGCGCTTGACGTACACAGGGGTTCAGTAAAAATCAGTGTTTAGTGTAGCCTGGAATTCGACACCTGCACGAGAATCATCGAATTTCTAACATAGATAGCACACTTAGAACGTCTGATCTACATTAATTTGAAAATTTGTAGTGCGATCGACAAAATCATGCTCTCAAAGTCGGACGAATCTCAAACAGCATTTGCGATCGATAAAAACAAACATCAAACATGAGAAAGAAATTCATCCTCCCAAGAATCAGTGGAACATCATCCGCCTGTGACCAGGCAAACACCATTTCGATCGCTGAAAAACTTCCAATATCAGCTAAAACTTTGATCGCTTTTGCTTGAGCAGGTGCTAGATTTCCACTCAATCGCAAAGAAGGTAAATTTTGGCTCCATACAGCGCCCAACTCAATCCCGACCTGAAAAGGCAAGACATTAACACTCGATCCAGTGTCCACCAAACCTGCAACTTCTACACTTGAGTTATGGTATCGCAGTGTTAAAGGCAGACGAGAAACAGCATCGATATCACCAAAGGCATCTCGTCCTTCAACAAAGGGAAAAAGTTGTGAATCAGTCATTTTGTTCGGAAGTCTCCAGAAGGTCAGCCAAGACTTGAGCAGCACCATGAGAATTAAATGGCGACCAAATATGATAGGTTGCGCCAGCCTGAAGTGGTGCGATGTCTTGGGTTTCTTCAGTTTCGAGTTCTCGCGACAAAAATTCCATCACCTTTAATTTATCTTCACGAGATAAACCACGTAGAGTAGAAAACAAATCTGTAGCGCTCATAATGTCTTTGAAGAATAGGCTATTTCCATTGTTTCACAGCGATCGAGAATCCAACAAAAAACGGACGAGGCAATCACCCCGCCCGCTTTTGAATTCGATCAGATTTACAAAATGTACAGCAGTAAAAACAGAATAATCCAGATGACATCGACAAAGTGCCAGTAGATTTCTGCGGCTTCGACTCCGAAATGTTTCTCGCTGTTGTAATGATTCGGTTTTCTCGATCGCCAAAGTACCGCCAAAATCAGAATCAATCCAAAACAAACGTGCAGCCCGTGAAACCCAGTCAGAACATAGAACGTACTAGCAAAGATGTTTGTCTTCAGCCCAAATTCTAAATGGAAGTACTCATAAAGCTGACCTGCTAAAAAGATCGCACCCATCGCAGCCGTAATTGCAAACCACAGCCGCAATCCCTTCACGTCGTTCTTCTTAATTGCACTTTCAGCATTGTGAATCACAAAGCTACTGCTAATCAGAATCGCAGTGTTAATTCCAGGCAACAATAATTCCAGCTTTGGAGTGCCCTCAGGCGGCCAAGTCGGAGTCACGGCTCGAAAGGCAATATACGCCATGAACAGCCCTAGAAAGATCATCGATTCCGCTGCCAGAAATACGATGATACCTGGGATTCGGAGATCAGGATGTTCGTGATGATGGGCTTCTGCGGTCGCCTCGTGGTAGTGGTTTAGAGAAGTTTTTGCAGGATCGATCGTAGTCATGGTGTTGAAAGAATGAAGGACAGAAGGATGAAGCTGGCTCCATCCTTTCAAGGGTTACCGATTGTTACTTTCCGTTCCGCGATCGCTGGGATTCACCGCGACAACAGGATCGGGTTTTGCTCTCAAAGTTGAACTGGGTCCAGCAGAGAGCGCGGGATCATCCGCATCAGAGAAGGGAACATCGACTTCGGTCGATCGCGATCCCATGCCGTAATCATAAGGACCTGTTGCTAAGACGGGATCAGCATCAAAGTTCTCAACCGGAGGCGGTGAAGTGGTCATCCATTCCAACGTCAAACCCCGCCAAGGATTGTCTCCAGCAGGCGTACCCTGGAGCCAACTCCAAGCCGCATTCACAATAAACGGAATGGTTGACGTGGCTAAGAGGTAAGTCCCGATCGTACAAATCAAATTCAACGTTGCGAACTTCGGATCATATTCTGCAATCCGGCGGTTCATGCCTTCTAAGCCCAATTTGTGCATCGGCATGAAAGCTAAGTTGAATCCGACAAAGCTCAACCAGAAGTGAACCTTACCCCAAGTTTCGTCCATCATTCGCCCGGTAATCTTTGGGAACCAGTGGTAGAACCCGGCATAGAGTCCAAAGACGCTACCGCCAAACAATACATAGTGCAAGTGAGCGACAACGAAATAAGTATCGTGAACGTGAATGTCAAACGGAACTGAAGCCGTCATCACACCGCTAATTCCACCGATTACGAACAGCGAAATAAAGCCCATTGCAAACAGCAGTGCAGAACTTCCGTCTAATTTTCCGCCCCATAGTGTTGCCAACCAGCTAAACACTTTGATGCCAGTTGGAACAGCAATGATCATCGTCGTGATCATGAAGAACATTCGCATCCAAGGTGGGGTTCCACTGGTGAACATATGGTGAACCCACACGATCAAGCCCAAACCACAGATTGCCAGACTCGAATAAGCGATCGCTTTATAGCCAAAAATCGGTTTGCGAGCGTGAACGGAGATGATGTCCGAGATCATGCCAAACACAGGCAAGATCATGATGTACACCGCTGGATGCGAGTAGAACCAGAACAAGTGTTGATAGACGATCGGATCACCGCCACCGGTTGGATTGAAGAACGCCGTTCCAATCAACACATCAAACGACAACAGAATCAAGGCACCTGCTAAGACTGGAGTTGCAATCAGCGCCAAAATCGACGTTGCGAACATTGCCCAACAGAAGAGCGGCATCTGATTCCAGCCCATGCCAGGAACGCGCATCTTCCAAATCGTCACCAGGAAGTTGATGGCAGCCAGAATCGACGAAGTTCCCAGCAATAACACGCTGAGAATCCAGATCATTTCTCCTGGTTTTCCAGTCAGCAAACTGAGCGGCGGATAGTTCGTCCAGCCTGCACCCGGCGCACCGACTAAAAAGCTACTAATCAGCAAAATTCCAGCAGGTGGAATCATCCAGAATGCGAGTGCATTAAGCTTCGGAAATGCCATATCTCGCGCCCCGATCATCAAGGGCACAAGATAGTTTCCAAAGCCACCCGTTCCCGCAGGCACAATCCATAAAAAGATCATCACCGTCGCATGAACGGTGAAGAGGCTGTTGTACACTTCACGGCTCACGAAATCGACTTCTGGAGTAGCTAGCTCAGTGCGGATCATTGATGCCAACACACCGCCAACCAGATAAAAGAAAAACGTTGTGACCAGGTATTGAATCCCGATCACTTTGTGGTCAGTACTAAAACTAAAATAGCGTTTCCAGTTTCCCGGTTCTTGACCATGAGCCGGAAGATTCGCTTGTTCTTGGAATTGGGCTGCTTGTGTCATAGCAAGTTTTTAAGAAAAAGAGCGGCTCCAGATTCAGAGCAGTTAACTCATCGAATGTAGTTGATGCAGCATTTCGGGTGTAACACCCATTTCTTTCGCATAGGGTGCGAGATACTGACTATCTGTCATTTCAGCAGGATTCAAAGCAACAGTTTGTGCTTCTCCTTTCGCTTGAGCAACTTTCAAGCTTTGTAACCATTCTTCATAAGCTTCAGACGATTCCACCACAACATGCGTTTTCATCGCGCCATGATAAGCGCCACACAGTTCAGCACAAATGACTGGATAGTCACCTTCTTTGGTGGGTGTAAAGCGAATCTCAGATTGCCGTCCCGGAACTGCATCTTGCTTTAAGCGAAACTCTGGCACCCAAAACGCATGAAGGACATCATTCGCAGTCACATTCATAACAACCGGACGACCGACAGGCAAATGCAATTCACCGGTAATCACTTCATCGGGATAGGTGAATAGCCAAGCATACTGCATTCCTGCGGCATTAATCACCAAAGGTTCCTGAGTATTGTTGGGAGAAATCGAACCTGCTCTGGGCGAAACCACACCAGGAACAGGCGCATCTTTACGAACGGGAATATCTTCTTCGATCGCATTCGTCGCTGCGTTCTTCCGAATTTCCTCAGTGATAGCAATATTCGGATCAGTATCAGCAATTAACGGGGCAGCGATCGCAGATCCTTTTTGTACATGAGCAACTTGAGGATGTGCATGTGCTGCCATCGAATGATCCATCGGATTCATTCCGCCTTCAGTGTTGTAGATTTCAAAGCTAAACACCGAAATGCCCAATACAATCACAGCCGGGATTGCTGTCCAAAGGATTTCAAGTGGAATGTTGCCATGAACCGGAGGACCGTCGCTGGTGTCACCTGGCTGGCGACGGAACCGGAAAGCAGAATAAATCAGCACAAAGCTGACTAAGAGAAAAATGCCAGTTCCGATCGTCAGCATCGCATTAAATAACTGATCAATCAGCGGTGCGGCTTCGGAAGCAGCAGTCGGAAGCAGGTTATGGTTCTGACCGTACCACAGGCTTACGAGCGTCAGAACGATACCCGCGAGGAGAGTTGAAATTTGACTAGGAATTTTCACGGCTCACCAATCTTGCCTATTACTACTACAAGGGTTCTCGATCCTGGATATTGGGTAAACAGCTTTTGGGTAGAGATTTACTGTTTTGTTTTGCCGTTTTGACACGAATTTCAACACTCGGAAAGTATTGTTCCGCTGAGAGCGTTTACTCAATATCAGTCCTTCTCCAAGGTAGGTCAGGTTTCATCTTTCGGGCGATCGAAAACTGGCAAGCTTAATCTTTTTTTTGGGATCAAACTTGAGCTAGATGCAAGGTGTTCTATGTTTTGCCGAAATCAAAAGAATTTCCGAAACTAATAGTCGATCTGAGTTTCACTTACTAAAGTAGAACTTAGAGCAGATGCTTTAACGTTGATGAACTTTTATTTCTAGAAAACGACTATCCGCTTTTCAGAACTTATGTCAGATTCATTGTTTAATTCTTCCACACTGGCACATCCCTCTCAGTCCCGGAGTTGGATCACTCGGCTCGTGTTCGCATTAGCGATTTCAACGTTGTTTCTGATGGCGCTCGGCAGTGCCACACGAGTAATGAATGCTGGGCTATCTTGCCCCGATTGGCCCTTGTGCTACGGTGAGATTGTGCCGCGTGAGCAGATGAACCTCGAAGTCTTCTTGGAATGGTTTCACCGCTTGATTGCAACGACGATCGGCTTTGGTGCGATCGCGCTTGTGGCGGTGTCTTACTGGTTCCGTCGTGACTTACCAAAGTGGACTCCTTGGGCAACACTTTTCGCATTGTTCTTAGTCGTATTCCAAGGCGTATTAGGCGGCTTGACTGTTACAGAATTGTTACGGTTCGACATTGTAACCGCACATTTGGGAACAGGATTGCTGTTCTTTAGTACATTGCTTGCGATCGGCACAATGTTGCTTCCGTATCAAGGTACTGGAACCGTTGGAAAGCTTCGCTGGGTGGGTGTCGCTGCAACCGGATTTGTGTATCTTCAAAGCATTTTAGGCGGATTAGTCTCGTCTCAGTGGGCTTTGCATCAGTGCTTTGGACAATCACAGCTTTGTACAGTCATGAATAGTCACATTGCAGGCATTGTTCCTCCGACGCTTTCTGTGTTGGCATTGGTGATTTTAGCTTGGCGGACTCCTGCACTTCATCCGTTGTTACGCCGCCTGATCAATGTTGCCGGATTGTTATTAGTGCTTCAAATTTCTTTGGGTGTGGCAACCTTCAAATTGCATCTTCAAGTTGAACCCTTAACTGTTGCACACCAAGCGACTGGAGCCGCTCTACTTGGCACATTGTTGGTATTTACGGTGTTAGCTCTACGCGACTCTGCGGAAGGTCAAGTCGTCAAAGTCGAAGCTTAAATTCCTTCTATCTACTCTCTCGTTTGATCCAGATAAAATGCAAAATTCAGCCACGGGCGTAATTCGCCACAACCAAGACTTTCTACAAGTTATTAAAAGCTACTGGCAACTCACAAAACCTCGGATTATTCTGCTGCTCCTCATCACGACAGCGGGAGGAATGTGGATTGCAGCGCAAGGACAAGTTGATCCCATATTGCTAATCGTGACGTTGATCAGTGGTGCATTTGCAGCGGGATCAGCGAACACGATTAATTGTTTGTACGATCGAGATATTGATTACGTGATGGAACGGACTCGCAGCCGCCCACTGCCTTCGGGTCGAGTCAGTCCCCGCGATGCGTTAATCTTTGCGGTTACACTCGCAGTTCTGTCGTTTAGCTTACTGGCATATTTTGCGAATCTCCTGAGTGCTTGTTTAGCCATGTCAGGAATCTTCTTTTATGTGGTCGTTTACACTCACTGGCTGAAGCGCCATAGCACTCAGAATATTGTGATCGGAGGTGCTGCGGGTGCAATTCCACCGCTTGTCGGTTGGGCGGCAGTCACTGGTGATTTGAGTTGGGCGGCTTGGGTGTTGTTCGCGATCGTATTCCTCTGGACTCCTCCCCATTTCTGGGCGTTGGCGATCATGATTCGCGAAGATTATGCGAAAGTGGGTGTTCCGATGTTGCCTGTGGTTGATGGCAATGAGCCGACCAGTAAGCAGATCTTTTACTACACTCTGTCATTAATTCCGGTATCGCTCTTGTTGGTGTATCCGCTGCATGTGATGGGAGCGGTGTATGCAGCGATCGCGCTTTTCTTGGGCGGTATCTTTGTTCAAAAGGCTTGGAAATTGATGCAGGCTCCGTCTGATTTGATGGAAGCTCGATCGACCTTTAAGTACTCAATTCTTTACATGATGTTGCTTTGTGCAGGAATGGGAATTGATTCTTTACCTGCAACACACCAGCTTGTAAGCTTGATCGTTGAACAGGCTCAAACCATCATTGGGATGGTGTTCTAGGTCTGCCTTTAGGATGATTTACTGGTATTAGAGCTAAATTATTCTGCTTGCATTGGGAACTTAGTTAGTCGCTACGAAGCGCCTACAGATAAAACACTCCGATCGACACGACTGGGGTGTTTTTAATTGTTGAAATGCGGGTTTGTGGAGTGCTTCGTTTGAAGCGGCTTCTGCCCCCTAAATCCCCCAAATTTGGGGGACTTTGAAGGTAGATAGCGCTTTGGAATTGGAGAAATTATTCTTGCTCAAAGTCCCTCAGAATGGGGGATTTAGGGGGCGCTCCCCAGAAGAGCATTTTACGAATAATCTATCGAACTTACGGCTCATCGACTGACCGGGTTACGCTTAGTCACACGATAGACGATCGCTCTAACTACAAATTTCGGCAGAGCAGTCATCCGCTTCCATCTCCAAGGTTCTTGATAAAGCCGATATAACCATTCCAGATGATTATCACAGAACCATTTCGGCGCTCGTTCCTTCGTTCCCGCCCAAACATCAAAGCTGCCACCCACCCCAATCCAAACCGCATTTGGGCAAACGTGACGATTCTGTGAAATCCAGAGTTCTTGTCGTGGCACACCTAAGCCGACATAGATTAA